>DASCRU010000093.1:0-16168 GCA_034400015.1 Candidatus Thalassarchaeaceae archaeon
TTTTTCCACCAACGATGAAAACCTAAGATGCCGGTAATCATTGCTAGAAATGCAACGGTGTTGAACCCTATCCAAATGATGTATTTCATGGGTGAATAAGCAACCAAGATACTCATTGTAGTGTACTGATTATGGAAATTTTCACTCCAATTACATGGGCAAATAACACCCTGGTATACATCATTGGAAAATGGTGCCATTGAAACCGAAATCAGAATTGTTCCTATCCCAATCATCATCCCTAACCGAGGAACGAGAAGAATTTTTTTTGTGGAAATTCGATATTTTTCCAATCGACTACCAATGGGGGCAGTCATTACATATCCTACTCCTAATGCAATCAAACTCGCTGCAATCAAAATTGACCATCTAATCATCTCTTGTTCCGGTGTTGCATCGCCTGCTGGAGGAAGAACGGCACCACCTAACATACTACCCACTTGATTCCATCACGAATAAGTCTGTGACCTTGTTTATTCTAGCAAACATAAGAAATTGAGTTTTTCTCAACTTTCCACAGTTTGATTGCAACTGGGATACATGTCATGCATTGGTGGCAAGAATAAATCATCACAAGTTCGATCAACTGTAGAAATACCAAGAATACTGTCACTATCCAATGAAATTGTAACTGCTTGAGTAGAGACCGGGCTTGGAATATAATCCTCACCAGTTTGACTAACCAAAAGTTGTATTCCATCTCCTGCTGGTACAACTACATCCATTCCAAAGAATTCCATCTTAGCAATGACTGTACTTCCGGGAGTGAGAGTTTGTCCATCCTTTCCACCCTCATGGAAACGAAGATCCATTACTGCATGACCAAGATGCATTCCATCAGATGCTTGTACCATCTCAACGAATAGGTGTCCTGATGTTGCCAATAATGAAATCTGAGCAGAAACATGGAAAGTAGGTGTTCCTACAATGCGAGTTTCATTTTCAAACATTGGGCATTCAATGGTGGTTTCACTGGTAGATGTAATGGTTGCACCACCTGAAAGTACCTCACACTGGTCCATTCCAATCAACATCCATTCAGTATCCTCTGGAGGATATGTTGATTCAACCCTCCAAGCACCCATGTTGTCCTGTATCTCTGCAATAAGACGGGGTTGTGGCCCTATTTCACGAAGATAATAATCGAACCATTCCAACAAATCATCTGCCCAATCCCATCGCAATGTGTACGGATAGGCTTCACCGCCTCGTCCACTAGATAGTGTTGAATGGCCACTCTCTCGATCTGGATAGTCATGCGCCCATTGTCCATACAATCCTTTGACATCAAATCCCGCATCAATAGACATCTGATGTGCTGGAAATGCCATATGTGGGTCTACATTCCAATCTTGCATACCATGAATAATGTAAATGGAACCATTGTACACATCCAAAGCAGAAGTAAGAAAATGGCGTTCTTCCCAATAATCAGAACCAAGCCATGCAAGATTGTCTCCAGTCATGTAAGCTGCCGGACCAGCGTAGTATCCTTCCACATACCCCTCACAAGCATTCTCAATATCGCCCCCATCACCATCAAGACCGAATGACCCGTAAACTCCGTTGTGCATGATTGCGCCTCTTGCCTCCATACTGCCATTTCGCCACATCAAGTCATGAACCCCGATTAAGCCAGACATGGGAACAATGGTAGCAAGATATTCTGAACCTGATGCTGCTGCATTCCAAGGCGTACTTCCATCGTATGATTTACCAATTGCTCCAACTTTACCATTAGACCATGGTTGACTACCTAGCCAGTCAACTGCAGCCTTGATTCCTGCTTGTTCATCATGTCCCATGAGGTCCATACAATGGTTTGATTCGCCTGTGCCAAAGACCGATACCTGCGCAACACCAAAGCCATGTGGAACGAAGTTTTCAATCAAAAAACGTCCAAGCCGATCTGCGGGAGTCAATGCATCTACATCTCCATCATTGTAATATGGACCAATTTCTGCGATGACCGGAACTTGACAATCTTCAGAAATATCTGATGAACTCCAATCACATCCTTCGATAACTGGCAACCAAAGACCAAGATGGACTTCTGCACCACCAGTCACGCCAGCGCCACCATCAGATGCACTAATTTCTGAGACCGGAACGAAAATTGAACGGACTTCATCAATTGAAAAGGTGCCGTTTACTGAAACTCTAGAAAATACATCTGTGTTTTCATAGAACATGCCTGATCTATCTTCGACTCCTGGGAGCCAATGATTTGGTTCGTCAACTTCATTCTCTTGTTCAGAACCAAAGCAACCAGAAAGAGATCCTAGGAGGAAAATCAACCCCAAGAGGATTGCCCGCAGTCCCTGTTGCATGAACTTGGGTTGATGTCATCCGTTTCAAGGGTTGCATTTCGATTCAATGCTGAATTCAATGGATTCAAGAACCACGGCATAAATCGTTTGAATGGAGATGAGTACATGAGCAATACAGAAATTTTGAGTTCATTGAATAGGGCCTTAGGATGGGAATTGCGTGCGATTGCAATGTATGCTCATTATGCAGCGTATGTTTCTGGAATTCATCGAATAAATCTCGCAACACATTTCAACAACGAAGTTACCGAATCAATCACTCATGCAGCAACTGTTAGATCTGCCATTGTGAAACTTGGTGGAGAAGCGATAACTCAACGAGACAGTACCGAAATTGTACATACATCAGACTTCAATATCATGTTGAAAGAAGCATACAAAACTGAAATGACTGCAAGCGAAACATACAGGGAAATCCTTCCATTAATAGAAGAAATAGATGACAGAGAGCTTTACGATGCATTGGAAGTAGTATATTTCGACGAATTAAGATCTGTAGAAGAATTAAGAATGATGTTGATGTGATAATTCATTTTTGATGAATATACAAACATCGGTCATCCGGAAGGAGTAAAGACACGGAGCGAGAAGGATGAACATGGGCGCATACGAGAACCTCATGGTCAAGCAGAAAGAGATTGAGACTATTGGACAAATCTCTGGACTATTAGGATGGGACCAAGAAGTGATGATGCCCCCTAAAGCCGCTCCCCTTCGTGCTGAACAACTTGCATGGTTATCTAAGACAAGACATCGATTGATGATAGAACCAAAAATTGGTGAATTATTAGCCGCTGCAGAAAATGACGATGATGGAACAGATGATGTGCGAACTGGAAATCTTCGATTAATTCGAGATGCATATGACAAAGCAACAAAGCAACCATCTGAATTCGTTGAACGAGTTGCTCGACATAAATCAAAATCGATTGTATCCTGGACGGAAGCCAGAGAAAAAAATGACTTCTCAATCTTTCGAGATGACTTAGCAACCATGATTGATTTGGCAAGAGAATTGGCTGACCTTCTTGGTTATGAAAATCTAAGATATGATGCTCTACTTGACCTATACGAATCTGGCCTCACTGTTGCTCGACTTGATCCTCTATTTGCAGGACTCAGAGATTCTACTGTTCCTCTAATTCAAGCCGTTGGAAATTGTGACGGTCCCGACATGTCTTGGGTTACATCCAACAATTGGCCGGAGGAGGCACAAGCCCAACTTTCACACGCTATTTCAACCGCAATAGGGTTTGATTTTGATGCTGGACGCCGTGACAAATCCACTCATCCTTTCTGTGGAGGGGCAAACCCTGATGATGTTCGATGGACAACTCGATACGACGTTACAGAACCGTTCGGTTCCCTCTATGGTTCACTACATGAAACCGGTCATGGATTGTATGAACAGGGCCGTCCTAGGCATCTAGATTTCCAACCTGCCGGCCATGCTAATGGATTGGGAGTACATGAATCTCAAAGTCGCCTATGGGAAAATCAAGTTGGTCGAAGTCTAGCATTCTGCGAATGGTCACTACCAATGTGGAAAGAACACTTCCCAATGAACATGGAAGGAGTAACAGCAGAAATGTTGTGGAGAGCGATTAATCTGGTTGAGCCAAGTCTAATTCGAGTAGAATCGGATGAAGCCACATACAACCTTCACATCATGATTCGATATGAAGTAGAGAAGTTATTGATTTCAGGAGAATTAGAGATTGACGAACTCCCAGATGCATGGGATGACATGTACGAACGATATCTAGGAATTCGTTCACCTGATAGAAAACAAGGTGTCCTGCAGGATATACATTGGTCAATGGGGGCATTCGGTTACTTCCCCACCTATACTCTCGGGAATCTGTATTCTGCCCAATTACTCCAGGCTGCACGGGATGATTTAGAATCGGATGGACATAATCTAGAAGACGATTGGCGCAAAGGTAGATTCTCTCCATTACTTGAATGGATGAGAATCAATGTACATAGTCAGGGATCGATACTTACTCCAGCTAGTTTGGTTGAAGATGCAACCGGAGTTGCCCCCATTCCAGAACCCTTTGTTGAATATCTTCAAAGCAAGATTGGGACAATCTATGGATTGACTTGAATTCACAATTGAAGCACGCAAGGATAGCACGACCTTATTCGGTGCCCCCCTGAAGACTTCCCATGGGGGACACTCCAACACGCCCAATTGAAGCCGTGGCATGGATGGAAAGAAATCTCAATTCAAGTGTCTCAGCAGTATACATCGATGATGAGAAAATCATCGGGGGAGATTGGAATGGAATGATGATTTGTTGGTCTCGTGAAGGAGATAAATTGTGGACATCTGATTTGAGTGACCGGATTGTTGGAATTCGATTGTCGCAAAAGAAAGGTATGCTATGGTGTATTGCTGGAAGAGAAGTCTTTGGAATTGATTATGGTAATGGTGCTATCAAATGGCGAATAGAATGTGATGGTTCTACAGATTTAATCGAACTTGACGGAGATGAACGAGCATGGCTAGTTTCCTCAGTTTACGATATTGAACTCAACGATTTCATCGAATCTACAATTAGTCTAATCGATTCAACAGGAGAAGTTGTTCATCGTCATATTCTAGATGAGAGACCATGGACAATACAACCCATTTCAGTCGGTAGATCTGTATTTGGTTTAGGGCGACCGAGGGGAGGATTTCTAGAATTAATGGAAGAGAAAGGAGAGCTAAAAGAGAATCATGATTCAAATCTTGATTCTCCAGTTTTATGTGGTTCAAATTCGAAACCTTTCTTCTTGGGTCAAACAAATGGAATGGTCCTCAAAATCAACGATGAGGATAGTATCAGCACATCTCCATTCCATGAATTTGAAACTGCAATTGTAAATCTTGAAAATAATGGAAAGGGAGTAATTGTATGCTTAGAAGATCAAAGAATAGTTGTAATTAACGAAGCAGGGTCTTCTTTTTCTGAAACAAAAGTACGAGGTAATCCAGAAATTGTAAAACTCATTTCAGGCGATGGTCATTTCTGGGCATCTACATCAACAGACTCTGGTTCAATTCTGAATCTCATCAACGAAGAGAATGGGATTGTTGTAGAAATAATTGCAGAATCCAGAATTCGTGATCTCTCTAATACAAAGGGGATAACAGTTGTTGGTTTGGATGACGGACGTGTGATTGCGATCGAACAAGAGATGCTTAGACGAAGAATCGAAGATCATCAAAATCAGGCGAATGATGGAGACGGGCATCGTTCAGTGATGAGAGAAAGATTGCGATCGCTGCGTAAATAGAAAATAACATTTCTGCAGTGGAAATAGGGGTCTATTGGGGTTATTTTCCTTAGGAAACGGGGTTTTTTGGGCAAATGTTTTTAGACTACCGTGGTTTATCGTAACTTACCGCTCCGGGGGAGTGGCGTGATGGGGCAACTCATTGCGGGGACTCCGGTCCGGAACTACAAACCTGAGTGGTTCCGACACTTGGCAACAAGTGGAGGAAGGTCGATCATCCGATGAGAGACCTGGATACGACAGCAAAGAGCAATCGATGCTGGAACAAATCGGGAAGCTACGGCAGAACGAGGAGAACGCAAAAAAACGCAGCAATGCGAAAACGGCTCGATCCAAATCCGGTATGCAGGAGTGAACAGAGAGGAAACTCGAAGGGAACGAATGTGAGAGACAATAAAAAAGCGCTTGCGTGGATTTAGAAATCGACTGGAAAGACGAAAAGGAATCAAAGGGAAACCTGAGAGGAAAATTCGTCAACCGCGGAGTTGAGCAGAGGGGGCGAAGATCTCAATCAGAACCCCCTCTGCTCGCTCCCACCTGTCCTCTCTTGGACAAATGGAATTCCATATCTTCTGCTAATCAATCATTGCGGTCACGTTGACCTCAATAATGCGATTTTCAAACTTATAAAAATAACACGAGAACTCTTTCTGTTTCCATCGGTAGCGCTATCTCTAGTATACGAATAGAATACGCATGGATGGATTGGATGCTCTCTTAATCGAGCCAACCATTTGGAACTTGGTAAGTGCCTCATTTATTTTTGGACTCGTGGGTGGTATCAAACCTGGACCACTGATCACGCTCGTCATAACCGAAACATTGCAGCATGATTGGAAGGCTGGCACTAAAGTTGCTCTTTCCCCGCTGATTACTGATGCCCCAATCATCACAATTTCAGCTTGGATGTGGTCTCAAGCTACGTCCATGGCAGGTGTTGAATCTATCCTCTATCTGGCTGGAGCTACTTTCCTCACTTGGTTGAGCATCGATGGATTGCGTGGTTCATCAATCAATATTGATGACATAGAATCTCCTAGAGAGGAAAAATCATTGAGAAGAGGTGTGATTACAAATCTACTCAACCCAAATCCGTGGATGTTCTGGACACTTGCTGGAGCCCCCTTTATGGTTGCAGCATGGAACCAGTCTCCTTGGATGCCGCTAGCATTTGTCATCCCCTTTTTCACCATGCTTATAGGCACAAAAATCCTGATTGCAATCACCTTTCATCGATCTAAGGAATGGATGAGTGATGGAGGATTGCTTTGGGCAATTCGAATCAGTAGCATTGCTTTGCTTGCCATGGCTGTATTATTTGGCCTTAGAGGGGTTTCTACACTCTAATGAAAACTGTTCACTTTGGACCAGTCATATCTTCAGGTCGGACCCATTCATCAAATTGAGTGGCTGTTAGAAGGCCCAATTCTAGAGCACTCTCTTTCAATGTAAGTCCTTTTTCATGAGCATTCTTTGCAATTTTTGCTGCAGCATCGTAACCAATGTGATTGTTGAGAGCTGTTACAAGCATCAATGAATTATCGAGATGTTCTCGGATATTCTCACGATTTGGTTGGAGTCCGTCTATGCATCGCTCCCTAAAGGAACGGCAGGAGTCAGTAAGCAATGATGCAGAATGAAGGAGATTGAAAATCATCATTGGCTTGAACACATTGAGTTCAAAATTTCCCTGTGAACCACCAACAGTCACCGCTGTGTGATTTCCCATTACTTGGGCGCATACCATGGTCAAAGCTTCACATTGTGTCGGGTTAACTTTTCCAGGCATTATCGAAGAACCAGGCTCATTGGCAGGTAATTCCAATTCACCTAATCCACTACGTGGCCCAGAACCAAGCCATCTTACATCATTTGCAATCTTCATCAAGGAAACGGCAAGCACACTAAGTGCACCACTCATTGCTACGATTGAATCATGTGCAGCAAGTTGTGCAAATTTGTTGTCTGCTGAGCAAAACGGAAGGCCGGTTTGGGTGGCGATTGATGCTGCTACACGATCTGCAAATTCAGGATGTGTGTTGAGTCCTGTTCCAACTGCTGTACCTCCTAGTGCAATTTCATACAGTTCATTCAGAGATACTTCGATACGTGCTATTGATGCATCCAATTGAGCAACCCATCCACTTACTTCCTGGCCCAAGGTAAGGGGGACGGCATCCATCAAATGAGTTCGTCCAATTTTCACAATGTCATTCCATTCTTCTGCTTTGCTTGCAAATGCATCCCGCAATGCACGAACTGATGGGAGAATTTCATGATGCACCGCTTCAGCTGCTGAAATATGCATGGCTGTTGGAAACGTATCATTGCTTGATTGAGCCTTGTTAACGTGATCATTCGGGTGAATAGGATCCTTGCTACCAAGTACGCCTCCAGCAATTTCAATTGCACGATTTGCAATTACCTCATTGGCATTCATGTTAGATTGAGTTCCAGAACCTGTTTGCCAAACACTGAGTGGAAAATGATCATCCAAAGCTCCAGAGAGTACTTCTGATGCTGCTTCAATAATCAAATCTGCAAGTTTAGAATCAAGAGTTCCCAAATCCTTGTTAGTTTCTGCGGCTGCCTTCTTCAAGATTCCAAATGCGCGAATGACTCCCCGTGGCATTAAATCGTCACCGATATCGAAATTCAACAATGAACGAGCGGTTTGTGCCCCCCAATACCGATCATCAGGAACCGTCAATTCTCCCATCGTGTCACGTTCAACGCGCTCTCCCATGGTATATTCTTGCCCTCCGAGGATTATACCCCTTTGCATTCATCGGCGAAGAACATGAAGAGTTGTTGATTCGTCCTTTTCCATTCCCTTGATTTTGGGCTGTTTACTAGCATCTTCCCAAAGAGAAGTGATTGAACCATCAAGAAACGATTCCATGAATAATGGATGGATGTATGAAGAACGGCATACTGTTCGAGTGTTTCCGAGATCTGCGGCTACTGTATCAATCACTGATAACATCGCTTTGTTTCGTTCCTTTGTGGTCTGAATTGGGATGATTTGTTCGTTCGATACCAATTTTTCAAGACCTTCTGATTTAGGTAAATCAGTCAACCAAGATTCCAATTCCTTTCCTGAAATCCCCGCATCTACCTTCGCCAATCTGGAACCACATTTCCACGTAGCCGCCCATGTACGGAAATCCTTAGCAGTATAGGATTCTCCTGTTGCTTCTTGAATGTACGAATTGATGTGGTCGGCCTTCAAATCATTCTCGTTACCTGTTTCTAAATTGTGGTAATAGAATAAATCCTGCTCATCATTTTCTTCGCCGAGTTTCTTTGTTTCAAGAATCATCTCAACCAATGTATCATCCTCAATTTTGATGTTCCAATCCTTTCCTGATTTACCTGTAAAGGCAAAGATTGCATCATGCTTTCCTTCTGCTTTCTTTCCTTTGATATATTCGAAATGACCCTCTTTCAGTGTAGTTAGTCCGTAAGATTCGTTTGATTTTGCATAC
Source organism: Candidatus Thalassarchaeaceae archaeon (assembly GCA_034400015.1). Classification (GTDB taxonomy): domain Archaea; phylum Thermoplasmatota; class Poseidoniia; order Poseidoniales; family Thalassarchaeaceae; genus MGIIb-N2. Next base: position 9,107 of record DASCRU010000093.1, read on the forward strand.
TCATCACTACCAACTCGGATGTTATAGAGATCCATTAAACGAACAACTAGTGCACTTACCTTTGCCAATGTCATATCCTTCCCCTTGAGATCCTTCGTGATGCTAGCACGTAACGAAGGTAACACCTCAGCAAATCCTGCAATTCCATCGAATTTCATCACTGCCTTAATCGCAATCCAATCTGGGTGATATCGATACTGTAGTCTACCCTTTCCATCTACACCTGTAGCTTGAATATGGCCTCGATCATCTGAACAAATCCAAACATCTGACCAAGCTGGAGGAATTGCAAGAGCGTTACAAGATTCTATTCTTACCTCATCCTTCAATTGCTTACCATTAGGAAGAAAATACTCCCAAACCAATGGACTGTCACTTGAATTAGATTTTTTTTCCTTCCTAGAAATTCCAACTTCTTTTCTATCTGCTTGATTGAGTTTTGCACGCTTCAATGCCTCTTCCGCACTGAGGTCCATGAAACAATTCTCTACATCGAACGACCTTGACTGTTGCGCTAAGGCCAAACTAGGATAATCTGCCATTAGGAGGTGATTCTATTGGACTATATTCGATCAGAATAGATTGATTCACATTAATGAAATCTTGACCATCATCATAACTTATCCTTAACTCATGTACTTCGAATGTATTGAAGTGGATAGTTTTCCAAGTAACTTGCTCTCCTTCATACACAATCGCTTGGCGCCCTTGGCAAGCATCTTCTTGTTCATCCAATAGACTCCATGTTATCTCGACCTCACGACCGCCGCCCACATTTTCAACTAATACTGGATTCTCTATTGTTGAATTAATGATTATTGATGAGGGAGATATTCCTGCATTATTAGGGAACGGATTTATAGTCATAGATTGGGGATTGTAGGTGTTAGATTCCAACCATTCTATTTTCTGTTCTATACGAATAATGATTGAGAGATTTTTTCGGTCATTTTGTTCATCTATGGCATATGCAATAATCTCATGAATTCCATGATGAAGAAATTCAATTGTGATAATTGAATCAATGTTTGGATCTATTGAGATTGATGGCTTTTCATCAGTAAAAATAATTCCAAATTCAACCAAATCTGCATCCGATATCGTATTTGAAAAATCAAATTCAAGGAAAACATTGGTTGTTGATACATGATCACCATCGATGTATGAGTCTACAATAGTGCCATTTGTCTTTTCATAATGAACAATTAAGTCAATCCCTTTTTCATGTTGTGAATCAGATAAACATCCTACCATACTTGAAGTTAAGAAAATAAACACTATACTAATTGATACACTTCTCAAAGAACTCTGGCGTTCACTCATCGAGCATCCCTTCTGTAATTTCCCACAAACGTGTTGCATTGTCATCATTACGGGCGTGACGGTTGCCACGATTGCGCTTAGAGCGGGCCCAATACTCACCGGTGGTTGTGGCCGCATCATCGCTTAGAGCAAGGTGTAACCCGGTGTTAGCACCTTTCTTTGAATTAATCATGAATGGACGAAAGAGTGGCCAAAAGAGGCGCATAGGGCCGCTTGAACCTGAACCAAACCTAGTCTTCACCACACCGGGATGGAAACAATGGGTAATTATGCCTGTGCCGTCCAATTTACGCGCCAGTTCACGCGTAAACAAAATATTGCAGAGTTTTGAATTTCCATAGGTGCCCCATTGGCTGTATCGACTCTTCTCATGATTGAGGTCATCCAACTTGAGATTGGCCATCTTGTGTGCCTCTGAGGCAGTGTTGATGATTCGGCTACCTTCGGTGGCTTTGAGCAACGGTAGGAAGGTCTGTGCCATCACAAAGTAGCCAACGTGGTTGACACCGAAGGTCATCTCGTGTCCTTGAGTGGTATTCTCACGCTTGCCCCACATCGCACCGGCATTGTTGAGCAGAATATCTAGGCGGTCGAATTTGGTCGTGAATTCTGCATGGAGTTTAGCGATGTTTGACAAATCGCTCATATCGCACAACATCATTTCGACGGAGTCGCCAAATTCAGCCTGTAACTTGTCCAGAGCGGGTTTTCCACGCTCCACACCGCGACTGACCATGACCACATGGAAACCTGCGGCAGCCATACCACGGCACAACTCGAAACCGATGCCCGAATTGCCTCCGCTGACGATGCAAACTCGTTCTGCCATGACCCTCCGTGGGGCACTTTGGTCTTCAAGGCACGTTCATTGATTCTCACTTATTGAGAAGTACTAAGAATGCATTTGCTGCCTTCTCACATGCATTAGCTACATCGTCCAAACGCTGCAGTACTCGATACATATGCATGGCAGCCAATGCATCATCGTCTCCTTGACTGAATACAATTGAAGCCGCATTCATCTCCACAAGATCTGCCTCATGTTCGAGCAAATTTACATCCTTAATAAGTTCGAAAAGAACTGCTTTCTCCTTGCGAGCAAATCCGGAATGGCTCAAGTTCTTTAGTTGCTCAACCGTATCTTCGTATTTTGCTACAGTAGTGGAAACAACTTCGCCCATCTGCACCAATTTCTTTCTTGCATCATCATTTTCAAAGAGAGGTCTGAAGGAGAGTTGTTCGGCAACATTTTGGGCATAGTCTGCAATTCTATCCTGGCGTGCAATCATTTGCATGAAGTTCTCATGACCTATTGTAATTCGAACTCCTATTCGGATTTCATTGATTAACTCATTCTTGATATTATCAGCTTCCAATTCCGCTTCAATTGTAGCATTGATATGTTCACTAGCATCCTCTCCTTTAGCAGCAGCAGTAACTGCCTTCAACATACAATCTACTGTTTTCTCAACCGCCTTAGCATGATTATGGAACATCTCAAACGGAGTTGGTTTGAAGCCATCTGGAGTGGTTATTTCATCCGGTGATTCGGTTACAACCATGGATAATTCTTCTACCACTTCCTCGATTTCCGTTCTCATTAGGAAATAACCAGTAGCACCAATTGCTAGCAGAGTAACTATGGCGACATTTGTAGGATTGCCACTAAACAAGATATAGAATAGAACTGCTCCACTCCCAGCAACTGGAAGGCTTGCTACCCAACTAGCTGCTATTTTACCAAAGACTCGGAAATCAACTGATGATGCACCTCCAGCTAAACCAACTCCTACAACTGCTCCGACCAATGTATGCGTGGTAGATATGGGGACAGCCAAAAAGGGCATAGAGAAAATCAGTACGGTGGTTGCTGCACCGAATTCTGCTGCAAATCCACGAGATGGGGTGATGTGTGTAATTTTCTTACCAATCGTATCCATGACCTTGTAACCCCACGTTGCAACTCCAATGGTAATTCCAGCGCCACCAAGTAATAGGAGCCCAATTGGCACATCGACTTGATCAATAGAAAGTGTGCCAGTTGCAGATGTAGCAATATCATAGATTGCTGCCATTGGGCCTATAGCGTTTGCAACGTCATTTGCACCATGTGCAAACGCTACGTAACATGCAGTAATTATTTGTAGCCAAACAAAGACCCTCTCTACACCAGCATAACCTTCCTCCTTGAACTCATATCGTCTTAACACAAACCATAGAACCGTACTAGCGATACTACCGATTGCTAATGCAACAAGTAAACTGTTCAAAGGAATCCATGCTCCTTCGATTAGTGGATTGAATGTGCTGCCGTCTTTAGGCGGCAACCAATTTGACGAATCAATGTAACCAGCATTTTCGAGATTTTTGTAAAAACCTTTGAGACCTTTGAATTGCAAGGCTAAACCAAGAACGAAGAATGTAGGAAGTGCAAGAAGGGGGGCGACACTTCTTGTCCTCTCAACTGGATTTTCATGATTGAAAATAACTCTACGTATTACAATAAATGAAAGAAATGCGAGAATCCCTCCCAACAAAGGGGAAGCAACCCAACTCAAGACAATCTCACCTACTTTACTCCAGTTGACGCTGCTAGGTTGGATCCACAACCCCATTCCAATTACGCCACCTACAATGCTGTGTGTTGTTGAAACTGGCAAACCAAATTTCGTAGCAACGGTTAACCAAATTGCTGCTGCAAGAAGAGCAGCCATGAATCCATACATCAAACTCTGACTTAATTCATATGAGAATCCACTATCTCCAAAATCAAGTACACCCTTTCGAATTGTATCTGTAACATGACTTCCAAAAAAGACTGCTCCAGCAAATTCGAAAACCGCCGCTACGATAATCGCTCTACGGAGAGTCAATGCTCCGCTACCAACACTAGTTCCCATTGCATTTGCAACATCGTTTGCTCCAATGTTCCATGCCATATAGGAACAAACAAGTAACGCGATTCCGAGGAGGAGCGTTGTAGTGGGCTCCATGTGACTTCGTCACATATTGTCCACATAATGATTGCGAATTGATAATAATTTGATATTTTCAATCTGGACCTATTCCAATTTCTATTTGATTTTCCTTCCAAACACCCCGATACATCAGTGTTGTTTGAAAATCTAGATGCACCCTTCCGTCAGCCATTACTGTGATCAAACCTCCTCGGCCACCGAAGGGGGAGACCATATCTAGGACACTAGTTGATTCTTCAGCCAGATTCGAGTTGGTTTTTCTCATCCGAATTGCCAATTCATGTGCGGCGCATGTTCGGATGTATGCTTCCCCTACCCCGGTACATGAAATTGCAATCCTCTCATCGGCCCAAGTGCCTGCTCCAATGATTGGAGTGTCTCCAATTCTCCCTAGGGGTTTTCCAGTCATTCCTCCAGTACTAGTCGCAGCAGCAAGAGACCCCGTGGTGTCCAATGCTACTGCTCCAACTGTTCCCATGCCTTGTGGTTCATCACTAAATTCAGTCTCAACTCTTCCTTCCAAATCGTGATCTAAAACTGAATCGTCTTCGTCAGTAGAGCCGACTCGAGATCTAGAATTGCGCCATTTTTCCCATTGCCCCTTTCGAAGATCGGTAATCAAAAATTCAGAATTGACTTCCTCAACTCCTTCTTGAATCCCAAAATTGTCTGCTGCTTCTCCATTCAACATAACTGGCCAACCACGTTGCAATAATGCATTTGCAACTCGAATCGGATGACGAACTCTTGAGACATTTACCGCAGACCCTGCAGATTGATCAGAACCTCTCATGATGCTAGCATCCATGGTAATGTTTCCATTTTCATCCAATACTGACCCTTTGCCAGCATTGAACAATGGTTCATCTTCCAACATCTCTACTGCAATTGTGACTGCTTCTAATGCATCCATTCCATCAGAAAGCATTTTTCCGACTGTTGAAAGCACATTCTCCATGCAAGAAATCCGGCCTGGGTCTAAAGGAGTCATTCCTTTCCACGGACCATCTCCTCCAGCTCCACCATGAATGGCCAACAAAGGACCAGTCATTTTCACCACTCACATTCGAGTAACGGAAATTATCTGCTGGGGGGTAATTGGTCTATCGCCATGACCTGTTGGAGTGGTTTCGATAGCAGTTACTACCTCAATACTGGTTCCAGTTACTTTCCCAAAAACAGGATGTGCTGATTGTCCTGGGCCAAACCAATCGAGGAAATTATTGTGTTGAGTATTGATGAAGAATTGCGAACCACCACTGTTGGGTCGACCAGTGTTCGCCATCGAAAGTGTTCCAACCTCGTTGGAGAATTGTTGAGTCAACTCATCAGGAATGTTTCCACCCCTATCACGAACAATCGCTTGACCATCTGAAGTCGTGTATGTGCCGCCGCCATCTGGGCCACCAGTCCCTGCTCTGGGTGAATTTGGATCCTTAGAATTTGGACAGCCTCCTTGCAACATAAAACCTTGAATGACCCTATGGAAATGTAGGCCGTCATAATATCCCTTTTCCGCTAAATCAAGAAAATTGCCGGCAGTTATTGGCATAGTATCCGTAAAAAGTTCAATCATTATGTCTCCAGCTGTGGTCTTCATGAGGACGTTTGTTCCTGCCATAACCTTCGCAGCGCAAGGAAGGATTTAGCCTCATGCATCAGTGATATCTGAAAGGGTGAGCAATGGGTGAAGGGGTATTCCGGCATTAGCAAAGGCGTCAGCTCCCCCTTCTTCACGATCAAGAATGGTAATACAGCCTACAATTTCACATCCAATCTCCACTAGACGATTGCATGCTTGCAAAGCAGAGCCTCCTGTAGTAGTGACATCTTCGAGAATTAGACACCTGTCGCCTGATAGAAGTGTAGAGCCTTCAATTCCGGGTGGGTTTCCTGTCTTTCTCCCTCCCCGTCCTTTGGGCTCTTTTCGAATGATGAAGCCTCGTAATTCACTTCCTATTGGTGCTTTTGCAATCGCTATCCCAGTCAATGGAACTGCTCCTAATTCTAGGCCACCAACAGCATCAATTAGACCTATTTCGTTTACCTTATCATGAATCAACACACCAAGAAGATGAGCGCATTCAGGATCGCACATTACTGGTTTCATGTCAAAGAAATGTGGTGATACTCTGCCAGATGCAAGAGTAAAGGGATCTTCAGGCTGGTACAAGTAAGCAAGAGAGCGGACTCGATCAGTAAGGGTTGCTCTAGCACTCTCAGGGCTCGTTGCCTCTGCCATGTTACATCGCTGTCTAAGGCGATGAATGAAGGTTCCCGGCCATTCATCGATTTGTTCATGAAGCGTCATTCAGGAGAAAGGTCTCCTGAGGGTTGAGAATGGGCGGTATTGGGACCTCTGCATTTGATGAAGAAAGACTCCAATCAGAGATGGAAGGATACCACAATCACCTCGATAATGAAACTGAACGTTTGTACGTTCTTGCAAACAAAGCAAGGGAGAAGGGACTTGATTTTGCAACTGAAGTAGAGATCCCTCGAGCAACAGATTTAGCAGATAGAACAGAAAAATTGCTCGAAGAATATCTAGATGGTCTCGAAATTGCAGAGAATATTCGAAAAATGTTGAAAGAAGAAGATCGTGAAACAACTGCAATCAAGATTGCATGTCAAGTTTCACGACAAATGATGGAGCGAACTGGAGATCAACAACGTTCCATTGATTCGGGTCTCAGAGTTGGTCTTGCAATTCTAACCGAAGCCATTTTGGTAGCTCCTCTTGAAGGAATTGGGCAAGTTC
>DASCRU010000094.1:0-6502 GCA_034400015.1 Candidatus Thalassarchaeaceae archaeon
GGTGGAGACTACTGTTCTCCCATTATTGCTCCCAGAGGACAGAGTAATCGATTTGCATGCTGCAGATGGTTCGTCGGGTTGGATTTTAATCGAGAGAGGGCCAAATGTGGAGTTAAGAACATTTGATTCTCGAATTCAACATTCTTTGAGTTTCGCAGCAGATGTTGATGATGAATCTCTTTTGATGACTGGTTTTGAGGTTGCATCCTCTGGAAATACAGCTATAGTGAGAGGTCTTACATCATCCTTTTCTAATCCTGCATCTCCTTCTGATGTCGGAGAAGTGTTATTCGTTGCCACTGCATCGCCGGTCGTGTCTGCATGGGCAGCAGTTCCAGATGTTATTTTGGTTCAACACGGAATGGGGGAACCTTACCACTCAGTACATATCTCAGAGGACTCTAGTTTGATTGGGTTTGCAGTATCCAACGATCATACGACTCTTATCGGTGCAGATCTTTCCGTTTCTACTGTCTCGGAACTAGGTGGTGGATCAGCATCCATAGTTGATTCTGAAGGAAGATTGTGGGTGTTCGGCGAAGATTCCATGGTCTCTGTTTTGAGTGCCGATGGTTCAATTCAAACTCTCAGCGTGGAGTCTCCGGAGAATTTCTTGCCTGAATCAGCAATTTCAGATGGCAAGGTTCTACAAGTGATTCATGATGGAGGGCATCTTTTGGTTATTGATTCGTCTTCTTTGACTGACCCAGTACGTCGCCCGTCACTTCTTTTTGATGGTCTCTTCCTTGCGATTGCTGCTGGAGCCTGCCTTGTTCTTGTTCGCAATTTCCAAGTCATGGGTTTTGACGCATGGTGATTTTTCCATCTTTTCTTGATTAAAAAATCGTCATTTGACTGCGTTATGTTCATCATACCTCGTCGGGGTGCGCAGATGGTCACGCGATAATCGGGGGTACAAGAATGGCCAGCAAAGGACCCGGAATGCTTGACCAATATCGAGCAATCAAAGATGAGCACCCTGATACTGTTCTATTCTTCCGTATGGGTGATTTCTATGAGATGTTTTACGAAGACGCAGTCTTAGGTGCAGAGGTTTTAGGCATTACATTAACGAGTAGAGATAAGAAGGCTGAGGAACCAGTTCCTATGGCTGGTGTTCCGTGGCATAGCGTGGAAGATTATCTTCGAAAAATGGTTCAAGCCGGACACAAAGTTACTGTTTGTGAGCAAGCTTCTGAACCTCTTCCTGGAGAGAAGATTCTCAGAAGAGTGGTTTCTAGGGTTTACACTCCTGGTTCATTGTATGAGGATTCATTAATCGGCGAGGATGGATCCGCATTACTTGCTTCTGTTGTTCTCAAGTCTGATTCGTTAGGGCTTGCATTACTAGATACTTCTACGGGGAGAGCTTGGGCCCAACAATTTGAGGGATCCACTCGTTTTGAACGCTTAAGAGATGAAATGCTTCGTTGGTCGCCGGCTGAATTGGTTAGTACTAGTAGAGATGTAGTACACGAGTCTCTTCGTTCTGTAATATCTGAAATAGATAAAATCTCCATTTCTACACATGAATGCTCATCAAAACGAAGAATGGAAGTAGTTCAACATCATCTTGCAATTGCTGACTTGGGTTCAATTGATCTTGATTCTCTTCCTGTTGGGATGGAAGCTTGCGGTTTAGGGGCATCTTACATTTCATCCCTTCATTTGATTGATGCAGTTCCATTGAGAGAGATTTCAATCGAGAATGATTCTGATTACATGGCTTTAGATCAAACGACTCTGAAGAATCTGGAATTAACTCAGACCTTGCTTGGAGAGAGAACGGGCTCCCTACTGCATGCAATTGATCGTACTAGAACATGGATGGGGCGTAGAATGCTAAAGGAATGGTTGCTTCGACCTTTGATGAATAAGGAGAGGATTGCTGAACGCCATTCTGCAGTTTCATCACTTGTTCGTGCCTCAAAGCGGCTTTCTGAAATTCGTTCAACACTTCAGTCAATGAGGGATCTTGAACGCCTTTCTACTCGTTTAGCATACGATAGGGCAAATGCTAGAGATCTCATTGCGATTTCGGATGCATTGGGGCGCATGCCTCGATTACAGGGATTAGTAAACGACTCTTCTGATGATCTTCTAATCTCACTAGGATCAGGATTAACTTCACTCGATTCTATCCGTTCAATGATTGAGAGAGAACTAGTGGATGACCCCCCTCATACGATAAGAGATGGAAACTTGTTCCGAGAAGGAGTAGATAGTTCGTTGGATGAACTTAGAGTACGTTCAGGAGAAGGCCGAGATTGGTTGAAGGGATTTGAAGAAAGGGAGCGAGAGAGACTGAACATCCCCTCCCTTAAGGTACGCTTTAATCGTCAGTTTGGATATTTTATCGAAGTGACGAAGGTACATTCAGATAAGGTTCCTGAGGAATATCGGCGAAGACAGACATTGACCAACGCAGAGCGTTATACAACTGATGAGTTAGCTGAATGGGAAGATATCATCCTAAATGCAGGTGGTAGGGCAAATGACATTGAATATCGCCTGTTCTTAAATTTACGAGATAAAATCAAGAAAGAAAGTGTTTCTCTTTCATTGATTGCCCGCAGTGTAGCAAAAATAGATGTTCTCTGTTCTCTTGCAGAGCATTCACGACATAGATCATGGGTTAGGCCCGAAATTTTCGAAGATGAACGTCTCGACATAATCGGAGGCCGTCATCCAGTACTAGAGGAAGTTGAGGGTTTTGTTCCAAATGATGTCCATTTTGGGAAGGACCGAAAATTCTTGTTATTGACTGGCCCTAACATGGGTGGAAAATCCACCTATCTTCGTCAAACTGCCTTGATATCCATCCTTGCTCAATCTGGTTCATTTGTTCCTGCTTCTAAGGCTAGAATTGGATTGATAGATCGAGTATTTACTCGAGTAGGAGCTCATGATGACCTCCGAAGAGGCAGATCTACATTCATGGTGGAGATGATTGAGGTTGCTCACATTCTGCGTAGAGCCACTTCTCGGAGTTTAGTGCTTCTAGATGAAGTTGGTAGAGGGACATCCACCTTTGATGGGCTTGCAATTGCATGGTCTGTAACTGAGGATCTTGCGAAGAGAATCGGTTCAAGATCACTATTTGCTACCCATTATCACCAGTTAGTGGGATTGGAGGGGGAAATTGAAGGTCTATGCAACATACATGTAGAGGTCGCAGAAGTTGATCGTCAATTGACCTTTTTACACACAGTTTCCGAAGGTCCGTGCGACGATTCTTATGGTGTTCAAGTAGCGTCACTTGCCGGAATTCCTACAGCTGTAATCGAGAGAGCAAGGGATTTGTTGATTTTCCTCGAACAACAAGCAGAAGGGGCTAGAGCCGGGAGTAAAGGAATTCCACTTTCACGTCCAGATGGCCAATCCTCATTATTTGGGTGGATGGTAGCAGGTGATTCAAGTAAGGAAGATTCAGATCAACCTCCTATTTCTCATCAAAGAGTCTTGACTCCCTTACAGAGTGATCTATTGGAAAGACTCTCATCATTAGACCCTGATCGTATGACTCCTCGAGAGGCTCTTGACGCTCTTTATGCCCTTAAGGCAGAGGAGGACGGCACTGAAAAAATGCCTGAATGGGTCGAGGAGTGATGATTTTGGAGAGAGGCCAGATCCAGCAACTCGATGATGCCACTATAGGGCGAATAGCAGCCGGAGAGGTTGTTGAACGTCCGGCTCAGGTAGTCAAAGAATTGGTAGAGAACAGTTTAGATGCAGGATCAAAGAATATCAGTATAGTTGTTGAAGATGGTGGTTTCACACGTCTTTCTGTCGAAGATGATGGTCATGGCATACCTAAAGATGAACTAAATTTAGCAGTAAATCGCCATGCTACGAGTAAATTACGAACGTCTGAAGATCTTTCTGATATTGGCACACTTGGCTTCAGAGGAGAGGCGTTGGCAGCAATAGGTTCAGTCAGCCATCTTAGGATTGAATCTAAATTATTGGATCAAGAAGGGTCTTTTATCGAAGTAATAGATGGAGAAGTTCATCCTATAGGGCCAGTGGGCAAATCAGTTGGAACAAGGATTGTGGTAAAGGATATATTTTCTTCAGTACCTGCTAGGATGGCCTTTCAGAGGAGACCTTCAACTGAGAGTTCTGCTATTGTTGATGTGGTAATGGCCTATGCTCTTGCTCATCCCGATGTTGGTTTTTCAATTAGAGTAGATGGGCGCCCCATTCTTTCATCACCCGGGCCCACTACTCCTGAATCTCGTCTTTTCGATGTTTTAGGAGGTTCTTCTGAACGTCTAATCGAAATTTCAATTCCCCCTTCTGATGAATCTGCTCCAGGTGACGAAAGATGGCGTGGCTGGATTTCTCCTCCATCTGTTGATAGAGGTAGATCTGACGAGATTCATGTTTTTGTGAATGATCGTGCAGTTGCCGCAACCCCCTTCCTTCAGTCAATTCGAAGAGGATATCAGACACGATTAATGGTGGGGCGCCACCCTGTTTGCGTTTTATTTCTAGATATGCCAAATAATGAGGTAGATGTAAATGTCCATCCCACAAAAAGAGAGGTTCGTTTGAAGAATTCATGGAGGGTATTGGAGAGACTTGAACGTAGTATTGCTCATACATTGCTCTCAGTACCCACCGGTGCTCCGGCGACACCAAATTTCCCACTTGGTTCAGTTGCATCCAATGAAAATGAAAAGAAAAACACAATTCCTCATTCTAAGGAACCGGCTTGGATTGAGGCCGCCTCTTCTGTGCAAACTCGTTTCAATCAACCTGTATCTCCAAATAATAATTCAAAAGTCAATCGCCCACGCCCTCTTTCACATTCGCCTGCCGTTCAAGAAACTCTACCAGGGTTAGATGATTCTCCCATTTCCCCAGCTCTTTCTTTTGCTGAACGTTCTCTTCACCGATATTCAGGAAACGAAGACCCAGTATCGCCTACATCCGAGCCCGAATACAAAGGTCCTGTGACAGATGTCCCTGCAATGGAACCGTTATCTCAATTTGCAGATACATACATCCTAGCGCAAGGAGGAGAATCATTGTTTGTTATAGATCAACATGCTCTGCACGAGAGAATCAGATATGAACGACTTCGACACGATATGACTTCATGGGAAGCACAATCGCTCATCAATCCATTAATTATTGAATTAACAGTTAGTCAGAGAGAACTAATTGATTCTAATCGAGAAAAATTAGGTGAATTAGGTTTTAGTTTTGGAGAAGAAAATGCTATCGTAGAGATACATACTGTGCCCCGATTGCTTCTTGGTGATGATCGATTAATGGGATTCATTCGAGATCTTTTATCTGATCTTTCTGAAGGAGAGGGTGTAATCTTAGAAAGTGTGGACAGGTTGCAAGATGAAATTGCCTTCATGAAGTCATGTAGAGGGGCCGTCAAAGCCAATCAACGTCTTGAATTAGCTGAGATGCGCCGACTTTTGGCAGATATGTCTACTATTGAAAATCCTTGGGCGTGTGTACATGGTAGGCCTACTGTTTTGAAACTCGATATATCTCAGTTAGATGATCACTTTGGCAGATTAGGTTGATTTTTCATACAGTTCGTCGATTGTGCTATTTGTATTGTCTTCCTCCGCTCTAATAATGTCCTCTCCTTCAATGTCTTATCGATTGGTGAGATGGCTTGCAAAGGAAGTTAGTGAGACCTGGTTTAGAGAACATGGGGCGATTGAGACAGATAACATCCCTGAACAAGGAGGTGTTTTGTTTGCAGCATGGCATCCAGGTTCGCTCATTGATCCATTGATGATGATTTCGACATTACCTGGCCAAATTACATTCATCGCTAAACATACGTTGTTCAAAGTTCCAATTCTTGGAAGGGTGATGAAGGCGGCTGGTGCTAGACCAATATATCGTTCTATAGATAAAGAACATATCAAAGGAGATAGAAAAAAGGGTAATCAAGCAGTAATTGAAACAGTTGCAGACATCCTAGTAGATCAGGGCAATTGTGTAATATTTCCCGAGGGTGTATCTCATCTTTCTAGTCAGCCTGAAAGGGTGAAAACTGGTCCTGCAAGGATGTTGTTGCTAGGAATTCGAAAAGCAAGAGAGAAAGGAGTGCCAGAACCAAACCTTGTCCCGATTGGTCTACATTATTCTGATCCCAATCGATTTCGTGAGCGTGCATTGGTAGAAGTCCACGCCCCGATGTTTATCCCTCCACTTCCTGGTGAACCAGGGGCCCCCCTTCCATCTGAAGAAATGATTGATCAATTCGGGCCACAGGATGCTGCAGATAGGGCTTGGGTACATTTTGTAACTGAGGATTTAGGCGGCGAATTACAACGTACAAGTCATGGTTTGGAGACTTGGGAAGATCGGAAATTACTTTGGCGAGCAAGAGGTTTGGTTTCAGTTCATAGGAATCGAGCAGAAGGTCGCGCAAAAAAAGCCACCTTCGAAGAAGCCGTCTTAGGTGCTCGACGTATGCGTGCTGCGTGGTTACATCTGATGGAAACTAACCCCGATAGAGCGA
>DASCRU010000095.1:0-10700 GCA_034400015.1 Candidatus Thalassarchaeaceae archaeon
GGCTACCGCTATTGAGTGGTGCCAAAATCTCAAATTATTCAAAGTGAGAAATTGTCTGCGCCTTCCTCTTCCAAGCCTGCTTGGCGGACATTTCCTTCTGAGTCCACAAATTCTCCAGCCTTGGTCAAGTTGTCATACAAGTCAGATTCAACGGTTGTACGAGTGAGTTGAACTTCTCCAAGGGCCAAAGTTAGGCTATTCACAATTGCTTGCAATGTCTGAATCGCACGATCGCGTTGAGCTGCTCCAATATTATGGTCAGAGTAACGAGCTTCTTCGAAGAGGCTCAAGAATGCGTCCAACTCGTGTGGTGGAGTAATTCCACCCAACATCTTGTTGACTGCGTCCTCAAACTCACGGGTAGTCTCGTAGACCTTTTTCATTGCACCCTTACTTCGGAAGAAGGAAACTAATTCCTTCCAACAACTAAAGATTGCTTGGATATATTCGTTTGATGCCCTCAACGACATTAGGGAATCCGTTAGAATACCTCGTAGAATCTCGATTCTCCTGCGTTCCTGATAGTTTCTATACATTACAGCACCAATCAATGCTGCCAATAAGAGAGCAATCATCAATGGCAGAATATACTGCAATTGGAACAAGCCACCGGACTGTTCCATCATTGGAGGCTCTCCCAATTCAATCTGTGGAGTGTTGTTAAGGAATGATTCCTCAAAGAATGGGGAATCACGGAATTGGACAACAATTCTCCATTTTCCAGTAGGTGCGGTAACACCATCTTCTGCTCCTGGAACTTCTTTCCCGGTATACTGCCATGTAAACGAAGCTTGTCCATTATCCAATGTAGTAACATACTCAACGTTTTCTAACACCCAAGCAGAACCATTCCAGAACTCTCGGACGAAGATAACTTGTTCTCCAGATACTGGAACATCCAATCTATCTCGAGTAATCTGGACTGTTCCGTTTACCCAATCATCGGGCTGGTAACCACCAGATCTTGACCAAGTGTCCTGCAGAATAATATCAACTCTACTCCTAACCAGTACGGTCAAATCCATGTAAGATCCATTGACAACTGCATTGGCTTCTTGACTACATCCACCATTAACTGCAAGTGTAGGTTCGTAAGCAACTCTCAGTGTTCGGAATCCTTCCAATCCTGATCCACCAATCGGTTCAACTCCTCGGCGACTAGGGTTCTGTTCTGGGTCCCCAGAATACCACTCTATTCTACCATCTGCATCATTGGTAACAGCCGATGCAATTGGTCGTGGATTGATTTCTGGACTAAGATATATGTTCAAACATCTTCCACCAAGAGTGTTTCCATTGCTCTGTTGTAATAATGCATTCACATGGAATGGTTCCTTCAGATACAAGACTGGGATACTTGTGCCATTTCCTTGGAAGACATATCTGTCTACATCAGTGAGGAATGGCCCAACTTCTTCAATCATTAGTGAACTGTTTGAGAATACTGCGAAATTCTTGATTACTGTTGAATCCTTGTATCGATATCCATCATTGTTCAAATCTGCTTTGTAGCGAATCGTCACTTGAGCTTGGCCCGCCATGACCCCATTCAATGGGCAGTCGATGGAGAAGTATCCATCAGAGTCTGTGCTTCCCTGCTGACATTGAGGGGCTTCAACGGCTGACCCAGTCATTTGGTAACTTATCTGGACGTTACGATTCGAAAGATTTCCACCTAATTCGTCAGTTAATCGGCCTGTGATAGTCATTGGCTTCTCAATTACCTCACCAGTAATTGGGTTGACTTCACTAGTATAGACGATTTGATCGTCTACATCCAAAGTCGTGCGACCTCTTAGATAGAATCCATCAACATTGTACTGCATTTCTCTTCGATAATGCTCATTGTTTGGAACTGAAGAACATGGATCCCATGCGCCTTGCATTCCCAACATGTACTCCTCAAGTGCTACACATCCTTCGTGAGGTAAATTTTCTTCAAACCTCAGAATTACATTCACTGGTCCAAACCCATCGGGCAAGAATGATTGAGGGTCATCTTGAAGCAATTGAGGATCCAACAACATTTCGTGATACACTGAACCTGCATTTGGATAAAGAGTAGACATTATTTGCCGGTGTTGTACATTGTTGAAGTCTGTTCCTTCAAAAATCAGCAATACCTTACCACCATTTTCTCCTTGACCATCCAATGCTTGACCTAGGTCACGAATTGTAGGTGTCCGATTATCATCAGTTACTTGGGCAGATACTGACCAAACATCTCCGCTTGATCGTTCTCCACTAGTACTGGCTTCAATATTGATGAATGTTCGACTAACAACCCAGAGGCTCTGAGAAACTGAAGAACTCTTCAAACGGCTTGTCCCAGGGAATCCGAAAGACATTGTGAAATTTCCAAGATCATGAGCTTCGGTGATATTCAAATCAATCTTGAAAATACCATTTTGAGCGGTTTGAGAAATTCCCGAAGTGCCATTTGCTGACCATGTCCAATTTACTGGTTGGAAGGGAACTGCTTGTCCAGCGTTATCGACAAGTTTCGCTTCCAATGATGTATTCATTCCTCTGTATAGGGTAGGTACTGAATTCAACTTGAAATCGGTGGTCCCAACCACACTGACATTGACGTATGCACCTGTAGGTGAGAGAGTATATGTCTGATTTCCTGTAAAGAAGAAGTTGGAATCTACGAAGTTCATTCTGACGCTATAAGTCGAGGCTTCGTATTCTGTATACCACGTCCAAGAGAAATTTACCATAGCAAGGCCACCTGCCAATACTGGTGTTTTTGCGTTGGTATTCTCTCTTTGACCAGCAAAGACTCCATCTCGATCAAGATCAACTTGAGTGGATAGAGGGGCATCGGTCCATGGAACTAATGTGCGATTCTTGACATTTCCAATTGTTTGGAGCGTTTCTTCTGTATTCATTTCTGGGACAATTTCACAACGAATTGCACTTTCTGGATCTAATGGATTCACTGGCCCGCATGGTGGTGCGTTCTGATCTGCACCATTCAGCATAGCAACAAACCAATGTGTGTCATTCGTGCTAACATAATCTCGAAGCGGAGAATCAATGCCTTCATTTACATCACCTAAAGGTAAATCTGCAAGATCGTCATTCCAAAGTACTGCATACTGCCTACCAGTAGCCACAATGTCAAATTCATTCTGTTCAATGCTTCCAGATGAATCTAAATCATAGCCTGCATTAATCAGCCCTTGTTCACTAAACATTGGCCTCCATGCACCAAAGCTGGCTCCTGTAAACTGTTGAGAATCCCAGAAGAATACAGGATTGTGTGATGGAACAATAATCTGTGCACCAATGTACATTCTTTCCATAGATTTGATGATGAATGTATCAGTTTGATCACCTTCAAGCCAAGGGAATGGCCATTCATTAGCGCCTGCATAACTCATGTCCACTTTGCCCAAAAATTCGTAATTGCCCTTGGGAAGAGTGGTGTTGGAATATTCGTAGGAACCTACGACATCGTGATCGTTGAGGAAAGCGTTCCAGATAATCTCCTCATATCCGCCAGGTATGGTTCCTGGACCGTTGTCCATTGAAGTATTGTAACGAACTTGTTTCCATTCACCTTGCGCTCCGGCCGATTGTACGAATGTCAATGAAACATATCCGCCTGCATCGGCTCTGAATCCTTGGCCCGCTCCATCAAAGGTTGATGGATTCTGACGATTGCCGAATGGTCCACCACTAACATTGAATGTAACTGGTGCATACTTGATTCGATTGTCGAATATGCCCCGATCCCAATCCGCTGAATAATGCGTCTTGAAATCTAGATAGAGGGGGTTCTCCCCGCTTCGCAAATACTCTGGAGCAACATAATCGAATGAGGTGTTAGCACGAATTTCTAGAGGGTATAATTCAGATTGGCTACCATCGTGAATGAACATCTCGGTAACTTCTGCATATGCATTGTAAGTTGTGTTTGGACCAACTCTCAAATCCTCAGGCAACAAGAATTGTCCTACTGTAAAACCACCAAACTGGGTAGATAACACATCAATTGTCTCAAGTGCCATTGTACCATTACTTGCCCATTCAATTGTTACCTGAACAGGTAGATTTGGAGCAGGAACAAACTGGCTGATGGAGGGATCTAACCACGATACTGAACCTGAAAAGATTGCAGCCTTCTTGCCGTCCATCCACATTACTTCAGGTATACTCATGTTCACTCGAGTAGGTATCTTGTCATCCGCATCTAGAATTCCATCGTTATCACTATCCCAATCTGAAGAAAGTTCTGAATCCTCAACATGATCCCAGTCTGAATCTACACGAGAATCATTGTCGTCATCATTGTCTATTACGTCTGGCCCAGTAGAGGCGTTAGAAGGATTTGCGATTCCTAGACCGCCGCCAAAATCATCGTGGTCCCAAGGATTGGTTGATTCGTTGTTGTATCTCTGAGGCCAAAGAAGAATCTCATCTTTGTCGTGCATTCCATCTGAATCATCATCAAGATCAATGTCATCACGGATTCCATCATTATCGTGGTCCCAAGGGGCAACCCATGGAGTAACATTTCCACGCTCAATGGTATTGGTTATTCCATCCATGTCCCAATCAGTATCTTTCCAATCAGGTACACCATCATTGTCGTGATCCCATGGGAACTGTTCTTCACCTACGAAGCAAGTCAATTCCTGTACGACATCCAAAACACCATTGTTATCGTCGTCAGGATCTTCGGTATCTACGATTCCATCGTTATCGTTGTCGACATCATAGTATTCCGGGAAGAGGAGCCCTTGGCCAAGTACTCCTTTATCCCATACCGCTTGATAGAATCCATCCTCATCAGGATCTGTGTCCGTCCCATCATCATCGTTATCGAAACAGTTTGTTCCAATGAAGAAATTACCTGGAGGCTGAGTGTTTGCATCATCATCAAGATCATCGTCTACGTCAATCTCAAAGAAATCCCAAATCCCATCGTTATCGTCATCTATGTCCCAATGGTCATAAATTCCATCAAAATCATCATCTAAATCAGCTGTATCGTTGAACATACATTGAGGATTGGGAGTACCAGCATTTGGGGCTCCACAATCGTCGTCAGGGTCAACGCTATCGTTCAGCATATCTGCATATTCATCGGGGAAGAAGTTTCCATTGACATCTGCGTTCCAATTGAATAGCCCCTCTCCAAGGCCTCTCCATGTAATGAAAAGATCACGATTGTGATTTATTTCATCAAATGTAACTGCAGCAGATGTTTGGCCATTGAATTCAAAATGCCAACAACTGGCTTCGAAACAATCGAAATTACCATTACTATTTGCTCCATCATATTGGCCGTCAGTGTAAGAAGCATCTGGCCTTATACTGTATGCTTTGGTGTACTGGAAATTGGTGCCTGAATCTAATGGAAGCATGTAAGTAAATGCATATTCATATCCACAAAGATATCCGCCTACTGCATTCCAACCACATCGATCATAATCGAATGTTCCGCCCATTCTAACGTCATCAATATCTAGGAATCCGTCGTTTCCTTCATCTTGATCCCATCCATTAGGTAATCCATCCGCATCTTGATCAACATCTAGACCATTGAGTAAAGAATCACCATCAGAATCTATGTCCCAAGCATTGTCTCCATTCCAAGGACTCCATCGCGAAATGTAGTACCAATAAAACTCAGGAATACGGCCATTTGTGATTGAACCATCGGCTGTACCTGTTGGGTCATATCCATTGTAAGGTAACACGAAACCATTTGCCGCTGTGAATGGGTTCGTGGTATGACTCATATTCCAGAAATCGGACATGTTTGTACCGTAGGTTTGACTGTCGCCGGAACCAGTGATTGGTTGTCCATCTTGAATTGGATAGTAGGGCTGTGCAAAATCGTCAGTAGAATCGATATCTAATTCACCACAATTTCCATCATCTGGATCGTATAGATCGTTGATTCCATCATTGTCGTCGTCCCAATCCTCATCATTCATTAGCCCGTCACCGTCAATATCTGCATCGATGTCGTTTGGACCATCATCTCGATAACGAGAACCATTGATTAGATGGAGATCATTATCATCATCTAAATCACAATTCCAATCAATATCTAAGAAATCAGGTACACCATCATTGTCATCATCGACATCGTACCAATTGTTGATTCCATCGCCATCCCAATCATTGTTTCCAACGAATGACTTACGCTCAGTGATACATTCAGGGGCAGGATTTTGTGGATTCTTATTGGTTGGAGTTGGGCAATTCCATCCTGTTGAGCTGTAAACCTGAGTTTGTGTTGCGTTCATGAACGAATCGTTCTCATTTTGAATCCCATCATTGTCCCAATCCCATGGATCATCGTTGATATCAATTGCAGGTGGACCCAGGTCATTGTCTGGATTTGGTGTTCCTCCAACATCTATGTCGAACCAATCCATGGTAAGGTCGTAATCCTGATCCATTGCTCTCCAACGATCGTCATCTAAATCCGTATCATAATCCATTTCACAATCGATTCCAGGAGTCTCAAGTGCTCCTGTTATTCCAGGATAGTCGATTACCCCATCTCCATTGGTATCTACACGAAGACAAACGTCCTTGATGCCGTCATTGTCGTCATCAGGGTCCCACATATCCAGTAATCCATCATTGTCATCATCCGTATCTGCGGAGTCAGGAGTTCCATCATTATCATTATCTGGATCAATGAAATTAGGAATTCCGTCTCCATCAAGATCGCCATCTGTGATTGAAGTAAATGATGGTGAATTTGGATGATAGAGTGCTTCTAAGGCAACATAGTCAACACTGAATGAGTAGGCTGCATAACTGTTGAATGACCAAGTTGTTGCAGCAGCATATACCAATTCATCGCTTGAACTGGCTGCAGCAGCTGCAACCATAGTTTGAGTCACTGATGCATTGTATGGGTCAGCATCCTCATAATCAAGGGTTGAATCACCATCATCATCATCATCTAAATAATCCTGAATCCCATCACCATCGAAATCACAAGGCCAAAGGAATTGATCCAATCGACCATCGTTATCATCATCCTCATCGAATGACTCGCGGCCACTTCCATCTGGATCTTCGTCGTCTACACCGTCGTTATCGCGATCCATTGGGTTCTGATCTACCAGATATCCGGAACCAACCTGAGTTAAAGTCCATGGGTGAATGGTGGTTGGAATGACGTATCGGTCGGTACTAACATTCAACGGATCTGCACCTTGGGTGTAATCAATTGGTCCTTCGAGAATACCATCGTTGTCATCATCGTTATCATATTCATCAACGACTCCATCATTATCGTGATCTAGAGGATCAGTTCCAAAGCAACCGTCAAAACGTTCAATCAAATCATAAATTCCATCGTTATCATCATCGAGATCATCGAGATCACCGATACCATCGTTATCGTGGTCTCCTAAATTCGTCTCTTCGAGGAGGAAAGCATAGGCTTCGGAACGTAGTGATGTCGCGGAGATATCACCTATCTTGCCTGAGCCCGTCAAAAGGTCAGTCCATGAAGGATCGCGGAGAGCGGGATGAACGAAATGGGACCTATCAACAGCTCCTGGAACAGGTGCTCCTCCCTGCTGAGTACCACCTTGATCAGTGGATTGGTAAGGTTCACGGTCACCATCAGTTGCATAAATTCCTGAACCTGTAGAAGATGAATCAGCACCAACTGGCACCATTGCTATTGTCGTACTCATTACCATCAACAGAACAAGAATCGTTGCCGACATCCTGCTTCGTAAATTCTTCATTCGTTTGTTTATCTGTAGTTGTTCCTGCATGCTCCGCTCACCTAGGAAATAACTCTGCACCCTCATGGTGTATATCAACGACACGGGCTAATCGGGCACTTCCGTATCACCCAAGGAAGTCTGTATCATGGACCAAATTTCGGCGAAGTTCATTTGGTTGGAGTGTTCAAGACCCCTCCATGAAACTCAAATGGATTGTGAATGGAGCTATACTAATTCTCATTTTTATCCCAACTGGAATAGTTGGATATAGTGGTAATTTGCCCCCAATCAATACAGAGATTCCAGCATGTGATTCAGGAATTTCATTTCTTGATGCCTGCGATAGTGCGATTATGGTGGATGAAGGGGTGACTATTCCGGCAGCAGCCGCTAGCCTCATGTCTGCAGATATCAATATCGAGTGGGGTTCAAATGATGTATGGGTCGGGATTGTTTCTGCAGAATATGCTGATCAATGTATCGATAGTGGAAATGGCTATCTTGTCTGTGATACTGAAAATCTCGAATTTAAGGCGGGTGGGCCAGATGCAGATGGTGCCCTAACTTGGTCAATGGAAGGAGGAGATCTTCGAGCAGTTGTTGGTAATTCATTGGGTGGTGAAAAAGAAACAGTAAATGTAGAAATTACATACAATGTGAAACTTACACCACTACTTGCATACGGAATTGGAATCTTTGGAATTGTGTCGATACTTCTAGGGATTAGAGCAGATTAAATTATAATTTCAATTTCTTCATCTTCTGATTCCGATTCTTCCTCTTTGTGTAGGACGTGTTTCTCCCTCTCGTTGGCCATCAAATTGAAAATGAATATAACAAGAATGATTGCCAATGGCAGAATACACCAATAGTATACATTTGCAGTTGTTCCTGGCGTAGGTGGATTCTCTTCCCCAGTAGACTCTTTCAAACAATTTCCGTCATTATCCAACTTAGGCGTTTTAGAAGGATCTAGCGGATCTGATTCGCACTCTTCCTCTATTAGATCTGAATATCCATCATCATCATCATCGAGGTCCTCGACCCAATTTGAAGTGCCCAAATTGGGTTTTCCATCTCCATCTGAATCCAGCAAAATTCGTATTGTGATGTTGATTCTCACTGTTTGATTGGTATCCTCATCGATTGCGGTAATTGTATAATTTGTCGAAGGATGAGAAAGCAATGGTATACCAGAAATTGTTCCTCGATTCAAAATCAAAATGCCGTCTGAAACCAGATAATTGAATTCAAGTGGTTCAGGTAAAGCGGGTTGGATTTTCCATGTTTCAACAGTTTGACCTATCGCTGTAGGGATTATAGTGATGTTTTTCTGACCTACGATGAATTCCATTTCATAATCAGGATAAGTAACAAGAAGTCGTGGGATACAAGATCCATTGTCATCTGTAGCATTGGATTGGTAATTGAGAGCAGTGAGGTTTGTACAGCCAAGAATTTCATTGATATCGTAAACACCATCGCCATCGGAATCTGTGTAGATACAAGACCCGTTGTCCTCCAATGCAATTGGATCATGATTCTCAGCCAATGGGTCTGTACATCCCGAATTAGGTAATACTGTAATGTTCAATTTCGAAGTAAACGAACCACCTGAATTGGTCACGGTAATGGAGAATTGTGTCTTAGGAATAATTTCGGTTGGCATTCCATGAATCGTACCATTGGATGGGTTGAAGGATAATCCGTCAGGCAATTCTGGACTGATTGATATGTTGACTGGTGCACCGCCACTGAGGTTAGCTTCAATTTCAACGGCTGTGGTGTTGTTGTAGAAAACATGCTCTTCTTCATACGAAATTACAGGTGGAATGTCGATAACAGTGATTGTGATGGTTGATAGTTGAGGGCCACCTGAATTGTTCGCCCAAATGGTGTAGGTTGTTTCTGGGCTCAACACTGTAGATGCGCCGTGAATGGTCTTGTTGATTGTATCAAATATGATTCCATTAGGTAATTCTGGATGGATGCCCCACTCAATAACTTCTCCACCAGTCACATTAACATGGACTAAATCAATCGTTTCTCCAATTGTGACTACAATTGTATTTTCAGATAGATCAACCACTGCTGGATTATCAATAATCGTCAATGTGAGATTGTATGTGGTGGTTCCACCTGTGTTGTTTGCCCAAATTGTGTAAATCAATGCGGTTTGAGGAGTTGTTGGAGTTCCAGATACCTCTCCTGTTGTAGGATTGATGGATATTCCATCTGGTAATTCTGGTTCTACTTCCCATGATACTACGTCGCCACCAGAATTGGATGGAACATGAGGTGTCATCAAATCTCCAACAGTCAGAGTCAAGGCATCAGAAGCATATCCTACTGATGGGACAATAGCAATCACAGAGAGATTGAATTCCACAAAGACAGAGCCACCTGAATTGTTCGCCCAAACAATGTAATGGGTTACAGGCCACAATTCAGTAGGAGTTCCTGAGATTTCTCCAGTGGCTTGGTTGAAGGAAATTCCATCAGGTAACGATCCACTAATTGTCCATGAAGTAATCGAGCCGGATCCGGATACTGAAGGCGTTTGAGGGGACATTGCAGTATTGTTCGTGAGAGTTAGGTTCAGATCAGGATAAGCAATGTTGTTGGGCACTTGATCGACAACTGTTAGATCGAAGGAGAAATCAACCGAACCACCGGAATTATTCGCCCATACAGTATAGTTGATGGTCGACCAAAGTTCAGTTGGGATTCCAGAAATTATTCCCGTGGCGGAATTGAAATTCATTCCTGATGGTAATTCCCCACTAATCCCCCAGGATAAAATATCACCAGAGCCAGTAAGGGTTGGTTCAAACGGAATTTCTGCATTGACTGTGTTGATGGTCAAAGAAAGAGATATCGATGGATAACTTAGTGTTGGCACTTGATCAATTACAGTAATATTGAGTTGAGTTGAGATTGAACCACCTGTATTGTTCGCCCAAATGGTATACTGAGTCG
>DASCRU010000096.1:0-4231 GCA_034400015.1 Candidatus Thalassarchaeaceae archaeon
GGGGGTGAAGAAAGACTCCCCACCATTGGAAACAAGAGCAAGGCGACCATGGCCAGAGCTGGATGGAATGAACGCCTCATGTGTCGCGGATTACGGTTCGGATGATGAACCCCTCGACAAGATGTCAACAACCCAGATACTCCAGAACTGATGCCCAGTCTGGGAGAGGGCGATTGCAAGACACGTTTTTACAACCAGAACAACCGAAATGAATCCATTCTTGTCCTTCGTAATCTCCGAATCCTTGACCTATTTCTCTTTCTTCATCCATTACTGCCCCATTTTTAGCACGATCATCAATCAAATAATTTCCTCGATTTAGGTCCTTACGATGACTAAGAATCAAACGCTTCTCAGGAAGATTCGGCAAATATTTTGCTATCCAACGACGCTTATCTGAAAGAGAGGAGTGGCTCTTCCAGGGTGCAGTAGAAAGTAGATACACTTGGAATTTCACTTCAAGACGATCAATGGTTTCTTGGATTCCATCCTTCGGCAATAACGATGCAAAAAGACCTTCAAAATCGGTCCAATCATTATTTTCGGGATCCTGATTGACCCAAGCAATACATTTCTCTCTAATTGAAGGATGAAGAGCAGAAACAGAATTAGGGAAATCAACCAGGACCCCGTCCATATCGACATACACAATCTCTCTGCCCATGAATAGCACTTCCAACAAAAGTGTATTATCTTATCAGAAGACAATCATTCAGAAAACCAACAATAATGGTAAAGTAAGGTGGGGGCACTGGGATTTGAACCCAGATTAGCGGGTGTCTTCCGCTTAGTATGTGCAATTACGAATTGCATGGGCATTTGGAGCCCGCGGTACTGCCAGGTTATACTATACCCCCAAGGGTAAACATAGCCAAGAACAAGCCGTATTTGATTTCAGCGGTTACTGACGGGCTTGTCGACGGGCACGCTTTCTCCTTCGGAGCTTCTTCTTACGCCACTTCCAGCGCTGATTGCCTCGCTTCTTCCAGGCTCTAGAACCGCGCTTCATGCAGCCCTCCGACTTGCCTCCCGTATATCAGCGCTGCGCATGGAATAACAAACACAGAAATTCATTCTTCTTCTGCTTCAACGGTAACCATCGATACACGGCTTAATTCTAAATTCGATTCATGATGATTAGACTCAGCTTCTTCTGCAAGTTGCTCTATTCCACTCTTCTCACGTAGATCTTTTGTTGTCTTTGCTCCAAGTTCTCGCAACATTTCTGTCTGACGAATGACGTTCCCATCTCCACTAATAAGACGAGTGCGTGCGGTTTCAAATGCTGTATTAGCTTGCTTAATCTCATAGCCGACATCAGTAAACGACTCAAGAAATAATACCACTTTGTCGTGGAGTGCCCCCGCTCTTTTCACTAATTCTAGTTGATTTCTAGATTGATTCTCACGTTTCCACAATTCTTGAATTAACATCAATACAAGCATCAGAGAAGTGCCGCTTACCACCTTAACTCGACGATTAACAACCAAATCTTCATACAAACCCGGATCTTCTCGCATTGCGTCGATAAAGGCACTTTCTAAAGGAACAACCATCAATACAAAGTCCAATGTATTGATGCCATCCATGTGCTCATAATTTTTCGATGCTAACCCAGTTACATGCTTTCGAATTGAGGCACAGTGGGCTTTTATCGCTAACTTTGAAGATGCCTCATCTTCTGCATTCACATATTCAGTATAAGCTGTTAAGGACACCTTTGAATCAATAATCACTTGACGTTTATCTGGGAGATTCAGAATGAAATCTGTGCGCTTCCTTTTCCCATCAGTGCCTGTTTCTGAAAATTGTTTGATATAGTCTGAACCTTCAACAAAACCCATGCTTTGTAGAAGGTTCTCTACAACAACTTCACCCCAAGCACCTTGGGCCTGAGAATCTCCACGCAGAGCCAAAGATAGTTCCCGTGTTTCCTCTGCTAAAGTCGTGCCAAGTGCATTTACATTGTCGACTTTTTCACCAAGAGTTGCCGCCCTCTGAATGTCTTTTTCTTTGGCATCTTGGATAGCTTGCATGTATTGACCCAGACTAGTTGAAAGGGCCTCAGTAGCTTGCTTGAAAGAGGATTCATTCTTTTCATCAGCATCTTTTACCGCAGTGGAAAAAGCGTTAGATGCAGCGATCTTAAACACGTTTTCCATTTGTTTAATCATCGTATCTTTTGACTCTTCAAGTAATTGTTCACGGGCTTCAGCAGCAGCTAACAAAGCAGCACTTTCAGCCTTTGCTGCATCGACAAGGCGGGCTTCTCTCTGGGACATAAATGCCCAAATTATCAAAGCCCCAACAAGTGAACCAAAAGCGAGAATGGAAATTTCGAGAACTGCCATGATGGTTACTAGGATTGGGAGTATTTTAACTCTAAGTTAATTGGGATGCTTCTCCAAATGGTGGGCAATACAGGATTCGAACCCGTGTCAGCGGGTTAGAAACCCACCATGATATCCAGACTACACCAATCGCCCTTTGTTTGCCGGTAGCGCTACTACATTTGAACTGAACTCAAGTGGAATTCGATTCATGCTTAGCCGGAAGCGAGAACCTAGTACTCAGAACTATCAATAATACTACCAAAAAAATCGCGGCCAAGACACTTGAATCTCGAACAAATGAAACAAAGTATCCAATAATGAACGAAGTGCAACAAACCAACATCAAACCAACAAGGTACAGAGGACCTTCGGGAGGTCTCGGATCAATGAATTCGTAAACATAGTAACCACCTCCGTACCTTGCCCATAACTCTGCGAAAATGAGGTATAATGCACCATAGGTCAAACCCAATACTATCATTGGAAAGCGAACATGCATTGTGCCAAAAACGAATTCACAAGATAAGAAAATGAGACTCCAATTGTGCATTACCTGTTCATGTGGCAAGAACATGTGTTGTATGTCTTCGCGATGTTTCATCATCGATGGTAAGATTACATATCGAACAATTACTGCGGTTAATACTGCACTACTGAATGCTGCGGCGAAAATAGCTGTGCCGATATGCAAAATAGTTTCAGAAGGAGTGCCATCAAAAAATACCCAGAAAGATACTGTTCCATTCCAAAGCATAGCGAAACCGAAAATGAGCATTGTCCATGAGCTGAAGGGAACTAAACGCTCAAATCCAATTGAATGATGATCTCTGACTTCAAAATCATCTCGAAACAATGGAGCCATGTTACCTGGTACAGGATTCCGAATCATCCAAAATACAGCACTATGGAACACTAGATATGCACAAGCAAACCGAAAAAGGGAGAGTGACAGGGTAATGATGCCCCCTTCACCGTGCATCAAAGTAGAATCAAATTCCCCACTTTTATCGTAGAATTTTACATAGGCCACCAATGAAAGAACCAATATCGAAATCGTCAAGAAAAAGGAGATTCCTGAACGATCCCAAGAAGACAATTCCTTCTTCCTAGGTACAGCCATAATTTCCCCGAACGATGTTCAGGAGATGATACTAACCCTTGGAAAATCCATTATCTGGTTGGACTTCCGATCTAGCACAATGAGGGCAACGCTTGGGACGAGAAACAGTACTCCTTTTCCATTTAGAATTACAATTCATACATACCCATCCTTGGACATCTTGCCCATCGATTACTGCAGCACGTAGTCGCTGTAAAACTGGAGATTCAGACAATGAGGGAGAGGGTGCAAGACTTTCAGTCAAATCAGCATGTCTACCATCATGTTCAGTCAAACCAGCAGCATGCAATAATTCGTGAACAAAGGTGTTGTCAAGGAGAGCTTGATCCTCCACTAGAATAGGATTTAATTCGATTTTTACGGGTCCAGATGGGGCGCCCATCCTCCTTCTACGCATGAGTTCATTGGGATTTAATTCAAATCGAGTAAGACCAAGAAATTCCGATTTTAAATCGGACCAGGTAACCTCAAGCAAACGAGGCAAACCAACCAAAAAGGGAGTCTCGGAAGGATCAACTACCTCTTTGATGCGATCTAACCATGGCAGAAAATCAGGAACCGGTGTGTCCGTACTTTCTACCTCCACACGAACTGGCCGAATTGTAGGATTCTCCCGGCCCGGGTCGCCGCTCATGACTGCCTGTCAGGTTGAGCAGCCTTAAATCGAGTTGGCCAGTCGACTATTCATTGGGCGTGTGGCGCAGCTTGGAAGCGCGCTTCCTTGGCATGGAAGAGGCCCCGAGTTCAAATCTCGGCACGTCCACTTTACTGATACGAT
>DASCRU010000097.1:0-3377 GCA_034400015.1 Candidatus Thalassarchaeaceae archaeon
GTGCCCCATGCAAACATCCTGTCTCCACGAGTGAATCCCCAAATAATCGAACCAATAATTAGTACTGGAATCAAGAAGAGAATCAAATTCTGAATCATCATCAATGTATTTTCAATCGAAGGGTCTGGCGCATAATCGACACCCATATGAGTGACTTCAAATCCATCATATGAGGTAATATTCTCATGAAAAGCGAATTCAAAGTAAGTTTCATTTTGTCTCCAGAATATATTCTCCGTCAAAATTATATTATCATCTAAATCATAAGCAGAGCACCAGTCCATATTTTTCCAATCTTCTGGATTTCCATAACTGTAGCCACCCCCACAAACATCATCACCAAATTCGATGTATATCTCTTCAATTCTGCTATTTGTTTCTCCATCACTTTTGACTAGTATATTGTATTCCGAACTAAAAACAGTATAATTTTGTTCAGAGATAATGATCGTACCCTGAATATCGATTTCATTATCATCTCTGTGCTCGTGAGAAAAACGCCCCCCACTTTCTATAAATCCCGCACCTATTTCCTGTTCTATAGCAATTAATATTCCACAAAGTATTGGTATGCCAATAACACCAATTAAGAACCAACCCCATGATTTGGATTGTTGAACATCAGGGTCTTCTGTTTGGGTTAAAATGGATGATTCTGAGTCTACTATTTCAGAAGGTTTTCCGGATAGGATTATGGATTCTGGCGCTATATTTTCATCCATTTATTTCCCATCCATCCAATGATTTTCTAATCCGTCCTGCCCTTTCATGTGATATTAGATGTGAGATAGTTTGATCCACTTTTAGCATCGGATGAGCATCTGGTGTGTCTGCGTAAGCCTGATTCGCAATTTCTTGGATGTTACTGATGCCTTGATTGAGTGCTTCAAGGACTCTAGCATGCCGTCCTTCTCTATGAGAGATGTAACGATCCAACAACTTAGCAGGTCGATGTGTAAATGGTCCATGAGCGGGAAACAACATTGTAGAATTCAGGGCCCGAATCCGTCGCAAACTGTCGATATAATCATCCATGTCTCCATCAGAGGATGGTACAAGTATGGTGCCGACCATTACGGCAAGGTCCCCACTAACAACATATCGATCAGTTGCTAGACAAATATGTCCAGGACAATGACCTGGTGTGAGATGTACGGTCCAATTTGTAGTTCCTGAAGGGCCATCCAAAGAAATTACATCATCCTGCTGAAGAATCTTCTTTGTTTCGATAGTTGGAAGAGAATCAAGGGTTTCCTTCGTTGCCCAAATAGGGGCTTGATAGATGCTTTTTAACTGAGCAAGGTCGCCAATATGATCTTGATGCCTATGCGTGAAAACTGTGGCTATTATTTCCCCTCCATCATTTGTTAATTCTGTAATTCTACGTGCTAAGTAAGCAAGTCCTTCTTCAGTTCTAGCAGCTGGGTCCACGATGATTCTCTTTCCCCCTCTCTCACCCAAGATGAAGCAGTTTGTGTGAGTTGCAGGGGGGAGTGTTTGTGTCCGAATAGGGATACATTCCACACCTGGAGCCAATTCGATTCGATGCTCTCCAGATGGGGGTGCTGAAGATAACTGATTTATTGCAGAAAAAATATCATGATTGTTCTTCTTTAGTGAGTCAGCAACATCCCTCAACAACGTCACAATCGGAGGAGCAGTGAGCATTTCCCCCGATTCCCAAGATAGAATCGCCCTTTCTGGCGTCATCCAAACCAGAGCATCAAATTCACTTCCAACATCAAGTAATTCAGCATCAGGAGATCCAGGTGGAAGATGTGCATGCATGAATTGATTACAGAATCTTAGGGGTGCAAAAGGAGGAGTTGTTCGGGCTCCTATGTGGCTAATCAGATGATTGGATGCAGGAATCGATTGAGAATTTACTGCTTCATACCATGTTTCAGGATCTTCGATTATTGAATGTCTAAGGGACATCGAAACCCGTTCGACTGTTGATTCACCAATGGCTAATCCTACTTCTTCAGCGGTTTCTCGTAGTATTGCTGCAAGAGTACCTGCCCAAACGTCATCCAAATCGTTTAGAATTTCTATTTTTTTAGCTGCTTCATGGTCGAAATCTTTGATCCCCCCTCCAGGAAGTGACCAGAAATCTGCGAACGCTCGAAGTGTCGAAATCCTATGTGCAAGTAGAACCTCTACTCCATTTTCCCCATCTCTAGTCAATAGGATAGAGACTGAGTTGCGAGGTTTGGCAATTTTTCCCTGAGGGATTTCCAGTCCTTCAGGTGCTTCGTCCATGTCATGTCTTTCCATAGGATGGCTATGAATGCGCCCTTATTCTTCATCATCTGAAAGAGTAGTCTGCGACATTCCCCACTGAATCACTATTCCGAGAATTGCAATTAACCCGGCTATACGGAAAACCGTATGATATGTCCAGATTCCTGAACCATCAACGGTTTCAGCCCAAATGAATGCAGCAAGAACTGGGCCTATAATCCGAGAGAGTGCTCCAAACCCTTCCTGAGCGCCCATTACACGACCTAAATCTAGAGTACTGTTTTTCGCTTCCATAGTAAGTAAGGTAGACTGAGTTGGTTGAAAGAGACCATTACCAGCGGCGATGAAGGTCATGGCTAACAATCCGATAGCAAGAGGAGTTGGTTGCAAATATGGAATCCATCCCAAACCAATTGCTGTTAGGAAAATTCCAGTCACCATTATTTTTCGTATATCGAATCTTTTGGTAAGAGGTCTAATCAATCCACCTTGAACGATTACTCCAATTAAGCCAACATAGGCAAAAATGTAACCATTCATACGTTCATCATAACCTAGTCCACCATTCTCAATTGCCATTCCAGTAAAGAGAATAAATGTAGCATGCATCATTGTGAAAGCAAGTAAGAATGTGGAATTCAATAACACAAGACGTCTAATGGTAGGGGAAAGGTCTCGAATACCCACTAGGTTACGAACAATCTTTGCTAAGCCACCACCTTTGTCTGAAGTAGTTCTACGTTTTTCTTCTGAGAGGCTTTCAGGGAGCATTTTGATCGCTAGAAGAAATGAGATTGCTGAAAGACATCCAGCGAAAAGGCATGGAAGGAAATATGGGTGATCAATCCACCATTGCGTGTCGAAAGGTCCCGCAAAGGTGCTTGCAGGATCGGTTAGAATTCCACCAATGAAGGGACCAATCATGAACCCAAGTCCAAATGAGGCTCCAATCATTCCCATTCTTGCAGGTAATTGTTCAGACGTACTAATGTCGCCAATGTATGCCCTTGTAACAGCAATATTACCATTTCCAGCACCGGCTAGAAAACGAACCAAAACCGCCATCCAGAGTGCCGAAGCAAGACCAAAGGAAATTAGGAAAATAGTGTTTGAAATAAGTCCAAACATTAGTA
>DASCRU010000098.1:0-11646 GCA_034400015.1 Candidatus Thalassarchaeaceae archaeon
CCTTGTGAGGTATTGAATTCTGGAATTTCAATTTCTGGCCCCCCAATATTATTTGCTCTAGGCACATCTAATGCAATAACTCCAGGCATTGGATCAAATAGAGCTCGAAGATGAAGTCCACGTGTTTCAGGAGATCCCAACGAGGGAACATGCCGAATTGATGAACGGAACGGAAGTGCCCCATCAATTCGCAACTCTACTCTATCCAAAGCTTCGGGATCAGAAGCTGTGTCTGCAACAAGATAGGCTGCTCGAGAGATATTGGTCATTCTAGCAGACATGTAAGCAGTGTCTGTTGGCCCATCATAATGATAGAGGAAATGATCTCCATCCATGGTACTAGGTATTGAATTATTTGAAATCTGAATTTCTACACTAGACATAGGAGAGGATGCATTCCAAGAAAATGAATCGCCCACTTCCATATCAAAACTGGTGGGAATTCCTCGCATTCGAACTGTCTGACGATGATTACCATCCTTTCCAATATACGTTATTTCATCTATTTCCGCACTTGAATTCCACGACATACTTCCAGGTAGGACAGAAATACTGATTGAATCTGGAATCGAACTAATTCCAACTAGATGGAGTGATGAATTTTCCATTGTTCCCGCGTCATGAGATGTATATCCGATTCTAAATGATTCATTTTGTATTGTACTCAATCCAATTACTTGCCTGTCCAATGAAGAATCATCAGCAAGATCAGCTGCACTGAATCCCCTCATCCTGACACTTAGTGCAATTGGCATGAGTGGTTCTCGTGCACCGGATCTTCCTTGAATCAAATCTAAATCTCGATCTTCTGAAAGTAATATGTGGTCGCCAGTTAATGTTGGATGATCTGATGTCCCGAGATCCATCTCTATTTCTCCCAATACCATCGGAATTCTATTGATACTGATATCATCAAACATCTGAAGATGGAAATCAGAGCCAGAAAGACCATTTCCAGAGGTCATTCCTCCACTAATTGCGTCCCCTAAAGCTTCTGGAACGGCATTCAGTGCTGAGCCAATTCCAATGAAAATATCTACCAAATTGAGAATTGTTGTATCAAGAATTCTTGAGAAGAAATCTAAATTTTCACTAGAATCAAGTGATAAATTAGAACCATCATCTCCATTGTTAATTGAAAATGAGCCATAGAGAACTAACGAGGTTGGTAAATCTTGTAGCCTAGTTCTAATTTGGCGACGATCTTCTTCGACACCTTCTCGCAGGAACCATGATCCATAATCTATCTCATCAACCGATTGTTTGGAACGGATTAAGACCAGAGATTGAGGAGGATCTGCTGGATTAACAGGCAAGGAAGGGTCGTTATCGTTCTGAGTAACATCCTTTGAAAAATTCTTCAAAGCAATGATTAGTCCCAAACGGTTAGGGATTTGACCAGGGAGTTCAGGCGCTTTGTTGGATCCTAGCATAGTGAATATACGATTAATTTCCAACTGATTCATACTACCCTGCGGCATCCCTCTAAGCCATCCAGAACTTTCAGTTACATTTCCAAAAGTACCTCCTAATTGTGAAGGAGCTTTATTTCTCCGATCTTCATGGAAATGAACGTGAATGTCTGCTCTTCTATCCGAATAGTATTCTATTGAAGTCAAGGATCCTTCCCCCACATCTGCAACGGTTGTAGAAAGCACCGAATCTGAACGGATTACAAGGTCAACCTCACTTGGAATTCGATTGTCCAAATCTCTTGGATGTGCACTGAACTCAATGTAAGCTAATTCGATCAATGGGCGGACCCCATCAATTGGTTCACCTAGGTGCACATATCCAAAACCAGCTAGCGTTCCACAACCGTGTTCAACTGGATTATCACTAGCATCACTTGAAGGATCATATCCAGCAGGGCATGTTGTACTGCCTAATGTCTCGAGATGAATTGCGTAAGGTGATGAAATTGAAACTAACTGAATTCCTGAAAGATCTATTCCCGTAAGTGAAGAAAGTAAACCGAGAGTTAAACCATTGATCCCACTAAGTGCAGAATTTGTAATATCGAACCAAAGACGTTCCAAACCTACCTCCAATGAGGTAGCCTCTGGAGGAATCGTATGCAAGGTATCGATTATCCAAATGTAACTAGGCCCAGCAGAACCGAATAATATTGATTCTGAAAACGTGAACTGTTTGAAAAGAGAAACGCGAAGTTTTCCCATAGAATTCCAAACTGGGTCACTAGTGTCAGATGAGGGAGTAGCAGCACAACCAGCATCAAACAAATCCACCTGTCCATCGAACATTTCTACAGAGAACTCAACAGTAGGTTCCACCCACATTGTTGTTCCTTCTACTCCTGCTCCATCATTAGGATCAATGGAAACTGTCAATCCAACAGATACATCATATCCACAATCTCCAGGCTGAGTAGGAGAATCTGGAATCCCATCGCCATTTGTATCAGTCAAAGTAGGAGTAGTGCCATCATCTAGGAAATCATCGATGTCGATCTCATGCTCAAATGGTTCGAAGGAGAAAAGAAGCGAAGTTAGAGATGCTGAAAAATCAACAACCTCGAATTTGTCTACTACTCGTCCATCATTTGCTTCGTAATGGGTCCAAATTACATAATCTGTGATATTGATTAGAGTATTTAGAATACTATCTGTAGCCCCTGGAGGAGCAGTGTCTGGATCCAAAATGATATCAAATGGGTCAGGGTGATCTACAGGTTGGATATCGATTTGTTTGAATGTAGCATCTGACATGGGGTTATCTGCCAACGATAGGGAGTCATAAGGCCCTGAAGGACGAATCGCAGAATCCACTGAAGCCATTGCTGTTTCTGCTGCTGCAGATTCACCATCATCGGTCAATAAACCGCCTCTTGTATCTAATGCATTATGCAAATCAGTCAATACCCCAAGGTCACGATTTTCAATCTGAATTGCCGCATTTGCAACCGGAACTGGGAGCCAAACACTCAGTAGCATCAAGAGAATAAGAGCGATACTCGTTCTCCCTTGGTTGGGAGTCGGCTCAGGAGGCATTGTTAGTTACCTCTCCCGACTCACCTTTAGCATATTGCTGTTAATGTTCAATATAGGCTCATCGTTCAACCATCTCAATCGAGCCACAATGTGGACAAGCCGTTTTTCCTGAAGAAACACCTGGAGGAAGATCTACCTCGAAATCTTGACCACAAGAAGAACAAATCAATTTAATCGTCTCCGCAGTAATAGAACTAGGTTCTGGAACTGCTGATGTAGAATCCATTATTGGGATTTCAATACCAAGCATAGTAGGAGCATTAGTGGGTTTTTTACTTTCCTTAGGAGGAGTATTTTTTACCGTTTCAATCTCGAATTTTTGATCTTCATCTACGTCTGAAAAAAGGTCATCCAATACAGCTGTAGAACCTACAGACCTAGATGATGAGGAATTGCCCAATTCAGAAGAAGACATGCCCGCGATTGATTCAAAATCGTCACTGGACCTTCGAGAGGCATACATCTGTGCCTGCTCTTCAGCGGTAGGGGGTGCGATTTGCTCGCTTTTCGCCACCTCTTGCTCAGCAACAATTTCAGCAACTCGACGTGCTGTGGTTCTTTGCCAGAAGAATGCTCCAATAGCAGACAGAATCAGAATTAATGCAAGTACAATTATTGCTATCATTCCAAAAGATATGGAACCATCTGTCTCCTCTTGTTGAGGATTCAAAACCGTCACTGTGAACCTTTCAATTGAAGATGAACCGGCTTCATTTGTGACGGTACATGAAACGAATCGACTTCCTCCAGTTTCGTAAATTGTGGTAATACTAGCACCAGTCATATCGACATCATCATCAGAAATTCCATTTGAATCTGAATCAACAGAACCATCTAAATCCCACTCAAAAATCAAAGTAGAGGATTCAGGATCATTGGCACTGATGCTAAAGGTAACTGAATCGCCTGGATTGACAATTTCTGTTCCATTGATGGTTGATGTTACTGGGGAGGTAGTATCTGCAACCTCTATACTGATATTCGAAAGAGATGTCAGTCCTGCACTATCAATTACACGAAGGGTGACTGTGTGGCTCCCAATATCTTCTGCGGAATCAAAAGAATATGTCAAAGAAGAATTCGATTGATTCTCAGATTGAACAATATTTCCATCAATTAACCACTCCTCTTTCGCAACCTCTCCATTATCAGAAGAACGACCTGAAATTGTGAATGACTCACCTACACCTCTAACGATGTCTCCACTTACTAGAATCTCTGAGGATGGAGGAGTACTATCTATCACACTTACAGTTACAGACTCTGAGTCAGTTCTCCCATCTATCGATGAAACGGTTACTTGCACTGTTCTTTGTCCTTCAGAAGTCCAACAAAGTGACACAGTAGACTCAGAGTTAGTGGGACTACAACTTGCATTTGGAGCAGACCAAGAGTAACCAGAGGGGTCTAATTGATTCCAATCATTAGGAGTGTTTGACGTAGAAAGAGAAATTATCTGACCGACGTCGACCTGTTGTAGATTATCTGGACTTGAAATCTCAGCATCTAATATTGGAAGAATCGATAGAACAACTCCTAACCGAGCAGGGATGGTACCACTACCACCACCAGTTGGAGATGCAGTATTATCAACCATCAGATACAATGGCTGATTCGAATGTACCTCGGGAACTAACCAAGAACGAGAACTAGATGATGTAATAGAAAGAAGGTCAGTATCTGAAATTCGGAAATCATTGGAATTATCCTGTAAATAGAGATCTTTCTGTTGCTCCGTCATGAAGAAAACATCAGGAGCCCCATCTATTTCCAACGCTTCGATGAGAACTTGTGTTCCTTCTCGGAAACTAAACGGGCCAGCAGCACTGAGTCCTTCATCTGAGTCCAATGACCACAACATATCATGTAATGTCCAAGAACGAATTGTTGCGGGTTCTATGGTGATACTACCAGCAGCAGAATAACCCCCATTAGCTCCTTCATCATCATCCTGAAGATGATCTAGATTGTCAATTATGAGATACCAATTGGTTTGAGATTTATCAGACGGAGCAGTCCAACGCCACTCTGCACTTCCATTTATGGATTCCAAGGAACCGACCTCATCCCAAACATTGGAGGTACGGTATGATTGATCATTGGAATAAACCGAATATCCTGCTTGTGAAAAAATCAACACATCAACCTCATTATCAGTTTGAAATTGAATTAAATGCGTTTCACCAGGTACAATAATTCCAAGAGAGAATGACATGCATTCTTGATCTAATAGGGCCCAAGAAGAGGAAGATGAAATACAATCTACTTCTCTTGATTGGGTGGCATTGACACTCGGAATTGCAACTCCGAGAATCAAGAGAGTGGATAGCACAATGGCCGTTCGCATGAAATGAAACCTACCTCTTCAGACTTGAATGAATCCACTATTAGCATCAAGATTTCTTTACCTCTCTGATTAAATGCCAACAGTCAGATTGTTTTCTATCGAGACGAATTACTCCCTCAGAATCAATAGAAATTCGATCACCATCTTCCAAGGCATATGAATCAGGATGTACTGAGCGAGCTTCATCTTCTAAATGTGAGACTTCTTGGAATCTAGATGAGAAATGAGTGAGACAGAGTAATCGAGCATTAATCTGAGATGCCACTGTTGCTGCATCTCTTGCAGTGCTATGTCCATATGATGTAGCTTCATTCTCTAAAGAATCATCAAAGGTTGACTCATGAACTATAACATCAATCTGATCGTTTAATCTTTTGAAGGATGGGACATTGGAGGTCGTATCTCCACTAATCAGAATTGAACGAGATGAACGTATAGGGCCCCTATACCCTCCTGGATTCTGAACATCTGATGCCATACTCCGAATCATTTCTTCATCGTGCCCATCTGACCTCGCTGCTTCAGAATCAAACCGACCAGGAAGTTCAGGTGTTGAGAATCGATATGCCAGTGAAGGGATGCCATGATCGGTAAGATAGGCATGAATTCCTATTTCGCTTTGATTTGGAATTTTCACGCCCTCTAAACCAATTTCATCTATTGGATGTAGAATCCAATCTATCTCAAAATTAAATGCTCCCTTGCCTCCATGTTTCTTCCACCAATCAAATTGTATCGCTAAATCGCCGGGATGTACTCCAGAATCTTCGCTTGGTATCTCACCTGGATTTTCTTTGACCCAAGCCAAAGCAGCATTCGATGTGGGGCCATGAATCTCTAAACGAGATGTACGGCTATCCTTGTCCATTGAATGTAACATTGGTAAAAGTCCCCAACAATGATCCAGATGACCATGAGTCAGGAAAATTGCTCTAATTTTCGACATCCTTGTTCGCTCGTTAGAGCCTATAGAGCGAAGCCATCGATCATGTGCAGCAATTCTCTGTTGCATACCTTCCCCACAATCGATTAAAATTGGCCCACCAGGGGCATTCAAAAAAGACCCTGAAACACTTCTATCCTTGGCAGGCTTGGCCGAAGAGGTTCCAAGCACATGGAGGGTGAGCATACTACGCACCTTGGTTCCGTACAAATGAAACCATCCCGAATTATCGGGACTTTGGAATTGGAGTAGGGGGGAACCAACGTAGAACTACCACATCTCCAATCGAACGAATCCACCGCCATGGAATTGCGATGTGAATACTGTCCTCCACAATCTGAGGAGGGGGGCTCGTCACGAAAAGGTGGGTGATTGATGTGGAGTCTACATCCACAATTGCATCGTGAACCATTCCAAGCACACGTCCATCAGGTAATATGACTGGCCGAGTCCGAAGGGCATCGGCACGCATGTCTGGCATGAAGGCCCAGCATACGCGGTGGGCATTGAACCTTATCCGAATGAAAGAACGGAATTATCACTTACCACGATTCTTGTTGGCAGCGAGACTCGGGCGAAGTTTTTCTGCACCCTTGCCCTTGTTATACAAACCACGACCACGCTTTCCAGCACTGGTCTTACCTCGATGTGCACGACCACGATTGCTAGAATTAGCCATTGGACCGAGATGCTTGTCGGCTTTGATTACTGGATGGGCAGGATCTACGCAAATAACTTCAAAGAACTTGTTCTTTCCATCCTCTCCAACCCAATACGAATTCAATACCTCAAGATTTGGATATCTCTTGGATACTCGTTCTTCAGCTATTCTTTGAGTGGACTTTGCCATGGTGATTTTTGTAATTCCAGCCTTGGATGGTTTCCTCTTCATGTGGATCTTACCCTTGCGAAGACCTCCACGGCGGACGCGAGTGCGAATCATTACAACTCCTTGCTTGGCTTTGTATCCCATTCTACGGGCAGCATCAATTCGGGTGGGCTTAGGTATTCGTTGGAAAACCGGCTCACGTCTCCACTGTGCTTGCCTATCTCTTCGATGATGAGTAGACATAGAGGACTTGGGGCGTTTCCACGCTTCACGGACGTGATGGTAGGCGGATTTCCCCATGATAACCCCTCTGAACATCTCGGCGAGATTCCCCCCATATAAGAGCCGTTCGGAAACAGGAAGTTATTGAAAACTGAATTGTCTAGATTATATGTAGTCATTGAATTACATATGAAATGAGCAAAGACGAGAGTGCATCACTAACATGTGGAATTTGTCATTTGCCATTTCAACGATTGAATGGATCACATAATCTTCGAATCTGTCTAACCTGTTCAGCAATTTTTCAATTGAACGTTAAACCTTCAGTACGACGTTCATTGGAATTGTTAAGAACAATTACAGTTGAGGGGACCGGATTTGTAGAAATTGATGGAGGTGAATTCATTGTTGCTGGTGTTTCAGGACTTGGATACCGTTTCTCTGTTCAAACTCCATTCAAAATGAGTATTGAATGTTATCGATCAAAAAATGCAGCGGTAAACTGGAATGATGAACTGTGTTTGCATCCATGTGTAGATTTGGCGGATGAATTAGAAGAAATTCCAGTAGGGGATCTTGTCTTTACATATGCCATGGCACTAACAAACGATGTTCATGCCGCAGAAGAAATTGAGACACTTGAACAAGGTATAGAACTACGAGATTCCTTTTCTAAACCTCCTACGCAAGAAGAATGGAATGAGGCTGTTCTAAAAATTAGAAAACGTCCCCAATGGGGATTTGGAGGACCTTTTCCAATAGAAGAAGAAGGATGGGATGATGAAGAACCTACTTTTTTCCATGATTTTGAGGATGATGTCCAAGAGGAGGCAGTGCAAAATGAAGATAATCAACAACCAATTGTCCCAGAACTCCCTGAATGGACTCAAGACAGAGTAGATAGATTCCTAGAACGGATTCATAGAGATAGTAGAAATGACCGGTAAAGGTATTGATCTAATCATCTATGTATGCATCTTTTGCAGCATCAACATCTGCCTTTCGAATCTCAGAAAGTTGTCTGAGTGCTTCCATGGCCACCTCTGGATCTTTAGAGGATTGTGCGATTTCTGTCAATGTTGCAATGATTGCTTCTGAACCTTGTGAGGCAGCATCTATTCGATTCTGTTCTCGATCTGCTTGCATGGCCATCCTATCTTTTTTCCTTGCTTGAACTTGATCAAACATATCCATTGCGCTCTTTTGACGACGTTCCTCTGTTTCCAATTGAGTCTCTTGGAGAATCCTCTGCCTTTCTGCTTCTCGTTCTGCAAGTCCAACTTGATGATCAGCATCAGCCATTTCCTGATCTCGTCGAAGGTCTTCGCGTTCAGAATGCAATTTAGCCGCTTGGTTCCAACGTTCCAAATCTAAATCGCCTTCTGCACGTAATGCTGCAAGTTCAACTTCTGATTTTGCACGTTCTTCGGCAGCTAGTGAAGACATTCGGGATCTTGCTTCGAGTTCAGCTGCTCTGAGATTGGCAGCCAAGATATTTTCCATTTCCATAATCTCTTGTTCTTCCATTATCGCATTTCTAGCTTCAAGAGCAGAAAGATCTGCACGCATCTTGAGTACTTTCTCTGCTTCGGTTGTATTCCAGTTTACAAAAGAGGTCTGAAGTTGAAGACCCAATGACTCAAAGGTCGAACGAAGTCCTGTTCGTACTTCCATCATCAAATCAGAAGTGGCATCAACATTTCTCAACTGATCTTCAGTGAGTTGATGGATTATCGGCTTGAGCCGAGCATTTACTTCAGATTCAAGAATGGATACCAACGTAGCAGATGTGATTTCCATATTGCCCTTCGCTGGAAGTTGTAACAATCGAGAAGTACCTTCTCTAGAGAAACCTACTCGCATCACCATAAATCCAGATGCTGAACGCCCATCAGAAGTCATGCCTTCCAAACGAAGAATCAACTCATGTGGCCCCAAGAAAACAAAGAGAAAGGTTCTCTTTGGATTTCCACGTCCAAACATCTTCGAAAGAAGACCTGCTTCTGGATTGACCTCCATATGCTTCTGAGTAGCGATGCCAGATATCCGGCCATCTTCGACCACTACACATGCTTCGTTGGGTTTCAGAGTAACTTCAGCACCCTTTGGAACTTCTCGATCATGAACATATTTTGCAATGACTGCAGGGTTGTTTCTCCATTTGTATGTATTCTGACTCATTCTTTCACCTCTTTACTAATCCATCAATGTACATGTTCCTTTCAAGGAAATGGTTTCTTGCGCGAGCAATTTTATCGTGAACCATATTCATAGAAATCTCACCTTCAATCTCTACCTCTCCAGGAGATAGGATTGCGTTGATTAATCGAGTGCAATCCACCAACATATTCAGCGTTTTCAAATCATGTTCAACAATTTTCTTCTGACCTTTTCTGCTTAATTTTCCGGCCCCATCATGTATCGATGTAGGGGACCCAGTAACTGCCATTTGCGCATCGTCTGAAATACCTTGAAGAGAAATTAACACCTGTTCACATTCATTTCTCAGAGTTCGATCTTCATCTTGATGTGCTTGTAATTGGACACGTTCTAGATGACTACGCATCATATCGGTTCTTCTACGGATTTCCTGACGGACTGCTTTATCGGATTTTAGAAATTTGCCTTTCTCATATCCATCGTATGCTGTTGCCAAGGCCCGAACACCATTGATGAGGACAGGTAATGCAAGAGTGGTGGGCTCCACAATGTAGTTACTCCCCGGGAAGGGTATGAAACCTTTGATGGAATACCCTCGGCCCCAAATTCAGAACTTTTCTACAAACAGAAGAATGATTATGATTGAACGATACGGCAGGATATGCCATTCTGTAGAGAGTGCGGTAAGGAGGTTCAACGAGAATGGAAATTGTGCCCTTTTTGTGGAGTATCACAAGAAGGGGATGGGGGGCCTAAATCAGAAGGGCCTCTCAATTTCCAAGATTCTGCAATGTCTGGCGACATTCATCATACCGTAATCAACAACGATGTAGAAGCAGTTACCAGTGCTGTAATCATGGCTTTGGATCGACTTGGTATTGTTTCTAACGAACCAACACAGGAAATTCCAGTTGAATTAATGGCTCCTGAAATTCAGAAATTGAGTGTTGGGGATTCTGTAGACTATTACAGCCCAACCAATCAACGATGGTTGGATGATTGCAAAGTTATGGAAGTCAACGATGATGGGACGTATGTTGTCTCTGTTCCAAAAAGTAGTCGAGTAGAAACCAAGTATGCAGTAGTCATTGGTGATTCCCCCGGGAGTATTCGTGCTTCTCAACCTCTCTTCACAATTGGCAATAGAGTTCTAGCTAATTGGAAGAATGCTGGCCCACTATATTTCGGAACAATTGCTGATGTAAACCGAGATGGAACTTACGATATTCAATACGATGATGGGGATGCAGAAATACGTGTTGAACAAACTAGGATTCATTTGGCTCCCAATCTCAATGTTGGAGATCGAGTCTTCGTAAACTGGAAGGCACATGGATACTACTTCCCAGCACAAGTGGCAGTCATCCACCCTGATCACACAATTAGAGTGGATTTTGATGACGGAGATGTTGAAGATAATATTCCGCTTTCAAGAGTCAGAGTCATTACAGAAGAGAACAAAGAGGTAATCGCCTATTCAGAAGCAATTTCAGAATCAGAAGAAGAATTACTGAAGGCATTCCGAATCTTCGACCCCAATGAGACAGGGACGATTTCTGCATCTGAACTATTCAGAATTCTAACTGAAATGGGAGATGAACCAATCAATGAAACTGAGGTTTTCGAATTGTTCAGTGATTTAGGGATTGAAATGGATGCTGAATTGGATTATCGGCAATTGGCCAAGTGGCTTGTTAGTCCTTGATTCTCAATCTTCTAACGGTCGACCGCCCACCACAAATCCACGGTAACGATGCATGTATTCAACAAAGATTGGACTCAACGCTACAGACTCAAGGTGCTGAGTGGTAAACGGTGCAGGGGCAGGAGAATAGTCAGAATCTACGAGACCTAGAGGCCAGTCCGGATGAGCAATTCCTACTTTTCCGACTCCGACAAGATCTGCACCTTCTTCCATTACAAATTGGACATCTTCTGCAGTCCAGATACTCCCAGTCGAAATAAGAGGGAAGTCCTCAGGGATTACCTCACGGAATCGTCGTGTGAGTGTCCTCGAATCATCTGATTCACCTTCGGAACCCTTGAACACATCCCAGCATGATATGTGTAGTGCATCGATATCTGTCTCTACTAGACGTCGCGCGAGTTCAAGACTCTCGTCTAGATGAATTCC
>DASCRU010000099.1:0-7614 GCA_034400015.1 Candidatus Thalassarchaeaceae archaeon
AAGGTCGCGTCCGTGTAAATGGTTCACCAATCCAGATTATGGAGCCTGAGATGGCTCGTTTGAAGGCAATGGAACCACTTGCAATTGCTGATGCAATGAAGAAACTCGCAAAGGTCGATATCAGTGTTGACGTACAGGGCGGAGGCACAATGGGACAAGTTGATGCAATACGTACTGCCATTGCTCGAGGTCTTGTACTTTGGAATCAAGGTAAACCAGAAAAGGATGCAGAAGGTAATGATAAAATCGACGAGGAACTTCGTGATGAATTCCTTCGTTTCGATCGTAGTTTACTAGTTAACGATCCACGCCGAAAGGAACCCAAACACCAAATGGGACGTGGTGCACGAAAGAAATGGCAGAAGTCATACAGGTGATCAAAATGCTACTACCAGTTAGATGTTTTAGTTGTGGAAAAGTAATCGCCCATCTTTGGG
Source organism: Candidatus Thalassarchaeaceae archaeon (assembly GCA_034400015.1). GTDB lineage: Archaea > Thermoplasmatota > Poseidoniia > Poseidoniales > Thalassarchaeaceae > MGIIb-N2. The sequence continues at coordinate 438 of DASCRU010000099.1, forward strand.
ATAGATACGATGAACGCACCAAGGCTGGAGAAGATCCAGCTGAGGTATTGAACGACCTCCGTGTAGAGCGATATTGCTGTAGACGTATGTTTGTGTCTCATGTCGATTTGATCGACGATATTGCACCGTTCAGCGTAGCTCGGGAGATTTGATTCGAACTCCGTGAACCACGGGTCCGTGGGTTAGCTTGGCCAATACTTGGCGGCTGGGGGCCGTCAGACCCCAGTTCAAATCTGGGCGGACCCACCATCTATGGGTCTATTCGTGACGTATTCCCGGCATGGATAAGAGAGAGCGCATCTATCAAGGTCCATGCAGCGCCCCTTGGTGTGTCTTATCGTCCTCCTCATGATGAGTCTCTCTACCACTCCTCTCATCTCAGTAAGTGGTAGCCAAGTCATTGCTTCAGACACTGTTTGGTCAGGGTCAGTTACAGTAGATACTGGAATTACTATTGCACCTGGTGCAGTATTGACAATCTCAGATGATGCTGATGTCAATGTTACTCAAGACATCACTATTGTTGTTGAAGGAACATTAGTAATAGAATCGTCAACAAATTCCACTCCTCATATCTATGGATCTTTTCGTTATCCAACTAGTGACCGCCCAATATGGCAAGGGATTCAGGTAGCCAATGGTGGTTCGTTGGTTTTTGGAGATGTGTTGGTAGAATATGCAAGAGGTGCATTTGACATAATGGGGTCCGCAACAGTTTCTCCGAATTCAGTACCGATGACTCGACATGTCCAGATTGGGTGGCTAATTGATGGAGGTAGCATTAGTGTACCCAATGATTCGTCTTTGAATTGTGATGATGCAGCATCAAGTTGCTTATCTCTGAAATCTTCGAGTGTTAGCATTCCAGAGGTCAATTCTTCACATTCTTCTGCCATTGTCACTATAGATGGGAGCTCTACCCTAGATGCTGATTTGTTGAGTGGTTATGATTTGGGAGTGGGTATACAGATTTCTCCAGGTTCTATTGTGGATGTGGATAGAGTCCATCTTCGTGATACTGGTGTAGGCGTGTCACAATCAGGCTCAGCATCAGTCGAAATCAACTCTATTGAATTCGCAGGAACAAATGGAATTGGTATTGATTGGAGTGGTGCTTCAGGTGCAGAAATCAGTAATTTATCTGTTGATTCACAATCAACACTTGCAACAATCTTGTATTCTGTAAATCTTGCTTCAGGCTCTTTGCATGGAGTTTCCTCCATAGGGGGTGCAGATGGGCATCCAGCATTTTTCCTAGATGTGTCTGGAACAATTGATTTGCAGAATGTCCAGGCAGTGAACTACAGCGAGGGAATCGTAGCACGGGGCACTGGAGTCATTGAATTGGTCGATGTCGATCTTGATGTTTCTAGCCGCATCGTTGATGCTGTTGGGGGTGTTACATTACATGCATCCCAATCTAATTGGACCACTGAATCAGTAGGTGCAATTCTTGGGAATGACCATTCCAATTTATCATCGGTTTCAATTTCTGGGACAACCTCAGCATCTACTGGATTGGAAATAATCACAGGTTCTCATTCACTTACATCTGTTGAAGTTTCACGACCATATTTGTCTTCAGATCGAATGTCAACGGGCTTCCAATCGATTTGGGCAGATGTAACAATGGACGACGTCTCTGTAATTGGTTGGTACTTCGGCTCAATTATCAATCAAGATTCTACAGTGATTGCCAACTCTCTAAATGTAACAGGAGGAGGCAGGGATGGCGGCGCTTCGATTCTTGTTGACGGAGGATCTTTCCAAGTTTCATCATTGATTACCGCAGATTCAGATCATGGTATCAAAGTGGTTAATGGAACCCCAATTTGGGAAGACGGCCCCCATGTGCATGTAGATTCGTGGGCAGCATCTAATCATCGAGGATTTACATTGGAAATGATGGATGGAGCAATAGCAACAATCCGAAATCTACCTTCTTTTGCAACTACTGCACAGAATGATGCCTTTGGTGATGGGGATCTTAGTTGGGGTGGTTCAAGTTCTACTAGAGTGAATATGGTGAGCTCTCATAGACTAATTGAAGCCGACATTTCGATTACTGATTTGGGTGGTCAATCCATTGACGGAGCTTCAGTAGAGAGTTTTGGTTTCAGTGCAAGTTCGGATCTTACTGGATCTGTAATTTTGCCAATATTGGAAAACGGAGAAACATCAGTTACAGCATCCAAGGATGGAATCGGCACTACTGTTAGATTGACAGCATCTCCTTCAACAATCCAACTTCCTCTTCTTCCTTCATCTGGAGATTGGGTGATTGGAACGGGAAATACGGCTATTCTTCAGAATGGTGACTTTTCTTTACCTGATGATTTGATTATTGAATCTGGAGGGGCCCTTCATCTCCTAAATGCAACAATCTCCCTAAATCCGAATGCAATGTATACCTCAAATGGAGGTACCTTGTTCGGAAATCAAGGAATGTTGAGTGGCGGAACAGGTGTCCATGGAGCCAGTTTCCCCTCTACAGCTTACACAGGAGATATCATTGTAAATCAATCTGTAACGGTAAATTGTACAGAGAATGCACATGCACAAGGTCATTTCATGCAATCAATTGATGTCGGCCCAGGTTGTACTTTCACAGTAATTGGGAGTGTTGAAGGAGACGTATCATTGGAATCCGAATCATCCATTCTTGTAGAATCATCAATTCGAGTTAGGGTATTAGATAGAGGATTTCCTGTTGAAGGAGCCCAAGTTATTGTCGGCGCATTGGAGATGAGTACGGGATTAGATGGAGTTGCTACTGGGTCCATTATTTCAGCAAGGTATCTAGAGAGTGGAAATACAACCACAGGAATTGCAACCGTTATTGTAAGACAACAAGGCGTTGAAAGTTTGAGATCTTGGAATACAATTTCTAGTTTCGATGATGATGTTAGCGTGTCTACCTTATCCTCAGGCACATTGACTGAGTGGACTAGAATTGAACCACAGTTTTCACCAGTCCATCTGTTGGGCGATATATTGGTTCCACAAGGAGTAACGTTGCAACTTCTCCCTCAATCTTCACTTAGAATAGGCTCAAACATGGTTCTGGAGGTTCAGGGAGATTTCATTTCAGAAGATGCTACGATTACAGGATATGATTGGAACGAAGTTCGAATTGAAGGCCATGCTGAGATTTTAGGGGGCCAAATTTCAGGAGGCCCCATCGTAGTAACAAATACAGGTGAATTGACTATTGAAGGAGCAGTCCTAAATGGCGCTCCAATTGAATCTAAAATGTCGTCTGTAGTGTCCATTTCTGAATCTAGATTGCTTGGTACAAGCACCTGTCTTACTGGTGGTGAATTTAGTCGATTGATAGTATCTGATACGATTTTTGAATCATGTATTCAACAAGGAATTCTTGCATTCGGTTCTGATGTTCAGTTAGATTGGGTTTCTTTAGGAGATGATAATGGACATGGAATATGGTTACAATCGGTTTCGGGAAATGTGACTAACCTTGATGCAACGAATCATACAGGACGTGCTGCACTTTTCTTACAAGATACTGAGGAATTATCAGTTGTAGGAGGGGTGTACAATGCATCTCTTGAGCCCGCTTTGATGACTCAGTATGTTAGTAATCTAAACATTTCAGGAGGCCTTGTTATTTCTACTACTGGAGCAATGTTTGAGGAATCCTCAGGAGAAATAGTTGGATTAGAAGCAGATAGTGGAGGGGGAGCAGCAGTTGGAATCTATGTAGATGGAAGCACCTCTAAGTCCCTAACTATGACTTCGATAAAGATCAATGGTTATGCTACAGGAATAGAATTAATCGGTGACAAAGACGATTTGGAAAACCCACCAATTCAGATTTTGTCCTCAAACATCGATGCGCCCTTATCAGTCATAGCTCAGAGTTTACCATTCCATTTCGTTAATACGATTCTCACTGGAAACGTGGAGTTGATGTCTACTGCGTTTACCTTTGAAGCAGCCCTCATTTCTTCTCCCCCCGGGGGAGATATTGTTGTTACAGAACCAGCATTTCTTCAAATTGGAGAATCAAGACAAGTTTTCTTTGAGGACTTAGATGGCAATTTGATTTCTTCAGGAACAGTGGAAATATTTGTACCAATTTTCCACCCCTCATTGGATGAACAATCCATTACTGCAATGCATGGTGAATCTGCAACCATTATCCATCGAGTGGTTACGGGGGACTCGGATCTTTCAACAACTCAGGCCAATATCGAAGCATTTTCTAGTGGATTCCTTCCTACCAGTATTTCCTTAGCACTTGCTGATGGAGACGCTTCAGATATTCTTCTTACTCTATCTCCAAATCACGATCCAGTCATTTCCATTACAGACCCAATAACAGGCATTGAGACGCATTTGAATAAGGCCTTGAACCTGAAAGCACACGCTACTGATGAAGACCCAACTCATTCAACTTCGTTGCTAATTGCTTGGACTTCTACTGCAACTGGGGAATTAGGATCAAAGACAATTGGCTCAACTCTTGAAGTGGCCTATTATCCAGATGAGGTGGGGACTTTCGTGTTGACGGTAACCGCTCGTGATATTTCTGGAGGAATTGCAGAGGCATCAATCATCATTGAAGTGTTGCCACCAGACAATGATTTGGACTTTATTGACACTTGTCCAACTACAGGAGATAACCCCTGGTTTGATCCTGTCGAACTACGATTATGTGGGCCTGATGAGTTTGATGATGATGATGATAATGATGGATTGGCCGATATTTCGGATGATTTTCCAAATGACTCATGTGCTTGGAAAGATACTGATGAAGACGGCCGTCCAGATACAGTAGAAAATGATTGTACTACTACATTGATTGAAGATGATGATGATGATAATGATGGCCTCAAGGATGATGTTGACAACGACCCCAAGGTGCCTTATGTGGCAGATTCGAATGCTGATGATGAGCCACTGATTGTAACCCTCCTTTCCCCGGGAGTTGTTTTGCCTTTGATTGTCATAATCATAGCTACCATCCTATTGGTTCGACAGCGCCAGGGGTCTGAAGATTAGGTGCCCATATGTCTACGGTTTCTGGGATAATCAATGACTCCTCAACAGCTGTGGGGTACGTGGCTATTGGATTCATTTCCTCAATTGTTTTGCTCGATGGTTTCAGATATCTATCAATGGAAAGAGAAGTTCCTAGATTGGGTGTTCTTCCCCGTGGTGGATTTGCATGGGCAACGACAGTTCGAATGGAATACGAGAGAAATTGGGCCAATGTGATTACAATTCTAGTTATGGCTGTCATGCCATTTCTCCTTGATCCAGTTCTACATATTCCAACTATTCAGATCATTCTTTTCCCATTTGTATTGGGTGGAATGCTCCTTCTTCAGATTGTACCCAAACGTTATGCAATCACAAAAGATAGGTTGAGTGCTGATGGATTTACGTTTGAATGGGAAAATGTAGTTTGGACAGGATGGAAGGGAGGGAGTCGCATTGTTCTTCAACGCAACGGGTGGTGGATTCTTGCCCCATTACCTTTGGGTGGATCCAAAGAAAATCTCGAACAAGCCGCTCTTCGAATTGAAGCTGCTGTCACAGGAAGATGGGACGAAATTGAAAACATCCTGTCGGAACAGGAATGATGCCTACTCGCAACCATCAAAAACGGACCTCTAGAGGCCATATCATGGCCGACCACCCAGACAACGAACCCATTCTTTCCTATGCGCCAGGAAGTCCTGAGCGCGTGGAACTTCAAGCAGAGATGGATCGACAGATGAACGAGGTAGTAGAAATTCCTTGTTTAATCAATGGAGTCGAGATATTTACTGGGAATACCATGACCCAAGTAATTCCACACAACCATGGACATGTTTTGGCGAATGTACATCTTGCAGGCCTAGAAGAAATGGAGGCAGCATGCCAGGCAGCAGTTGATGCACAAGAAAAATGGATTGCGATAGGTTTGGAGGAACGTTGTGCGATTTTTGAGCGAGCAGCAGATTTACTTGCCACAACATGGAGAGCTAGAGCGAACGCTTCCACCATGTTGAATCAATCAAAGACAGCGTATCAAGCAGAAATAGATGCAGTTTGTGAATTGGTGGATTTCTGGCGCTTCAATGCTTATTATGCTAGAAATTTCCATGATGACCTACAACCATTGGTATCACCAGATGGTGTTCAAAATAGTACAGAAATTAGGCCATTAGAGGGCTTTATCCTTGCAATTACTCCGTTCAATTTCACTAGTATTGCAGCAAATCTCCCTAGTGCACCAGCAATAGTGGGCTGCACGTCAGTTTGGAAGCCAAGCAGAAATTCAATTCATTCTAATTATGTCATGATGCAGTTGATGATGGAGGCTGGATTGCCACCGGGAGTCATTAATTTCCTTCCAGGTTCCGGTGCAGATATTGCGAGTACAGCATTGCAAAACCCTCATTTCTCAGGCGTTCATTTCACAGGGTCTACCGACACATTCAATGGATTGTGGGAACGAATAGCAGGGTCCCTAGGGAGTCTAATGTCGTATCCTCGAATTGTTGGTGAAACCGGAGGTAAGGATTTCGTTGTTGCTCATCCCAATTGTGATCATCGAGGTTTACTTGTAGCTCTACTTCGAGGGTCATTTGAATTTCAGGGTCAGAAATGTAGTGCTGCTAGTCGAGCGTATATCCCTCGTTCAGTGTGGGAAACGATTGAAGGAGAATTCGTCGAGGAGATTGGTAAAATTACAATGGGTGATGCTAGAGATTTCACTAATTTCATGACCGCAGTTATTGATCAACGATCATTTGACAAGATTACTGGATATATCAGCCGTGCCACTGAAGATCCAGAATGTCGTATTCTATGTGGAGGAGGCAGTGATGATTCTGAAGGTTGGTTCATCGAACCCACTGTTATAGTGTGTAATGATCCAAATTATGAATCTATGATTGAGGAAATTTTTGGGCCAGTTTTATCTGTCTTTGTTTACGAAGATGAAAACTTCCTTGAAGTTCTTCAAATGTGTGATCAAGCCTCCCCTTATGCATTGACTGGTTCGATCTTTGCAAATGATGAGAGAGACATTCAAACAGCATTCAACGCACTCAGGTTCACTGCTGGAAACTTCTACATTAATGACAAACCCACTGGAGCAGTTGTTGCACAACAACCGTTTGGTGGTGCTCGTGCTAGTGGAACAAACGACAAAGCAGGAGGG
>DASCRU010000100.1:0-10576 GCA_034400015.1 Candidatus Thalassarchaeaceae archaeon
TATGGAGAGCGTTCCATTGCATGGCCAGCACATGTTAGGATGATGGCTGCAGCCCAGCCATTCATTTCAGGAGCAATTTCAAAAACGGTAAATCTCCCATCATCAGCAACCATTGATGATATTCGAGAGGTGTACAACCTCTCACATTCTACGATGAACAAGGCTACAGCAGTTTACAGAGATCAAAGTAAACTTTCACAACCGTTGATGAATAAATTAGTAGACACATCTTCGTTAGATGAGGAAGAAGTCAATGATTCTAGTACATTTACTTCAGAAAATGCAGTAAAACAAGTCGTTGAATCATTACCATTACCTGCAGAACAAGCCACACCATTGGCGAAAGCATATGTCCAAAATTACATCGCAACCCGCCGAGCACTTCCAGATGTTAGAGAATCTAAGACAATGAAGGCCAGAGTTGGAGGGCATACTGTTTACCTATCTTCAAGCCTCTATGAAGATAATCGACTTGGTGAAATTATGATTACCACATCTAAGGAAGGAGCTGCATGGAGATCACTCCTCAATCAATTTGCAATTGCAGTTTCAATTGGTCTTCAGTATGGAGTACCGTTAGATGCCTTTGTCAAATCCTTTACTTTCCAGAAGTTTGAACCAAGTGGTATGGTTTCAGGCGGCACTGGACGAGTAAAGATGGCCACGTCGATTGTAGACTATATCTTCCGTGAACTTGCAATTACTCATTTGAATCGTGATGATTTAGCACACGTGTCTTCTGAAGATTTAGATTCGACATCAATTAGCCGCCCAGAACATACTCCCGATGGAATTGCTAGGAATATTGGTCACCAAAGAAATATTCAGACAACATTAGACAGTGTAATGGAAATGAATGAATCCCCTCCTCCCATGGAATCCGAGAATCTTGACGATGTTCAGCCCAACTTTTCATTGGCAGAATCTGCAAGAGCAATGGGTTTCACAGGCGATATATGTACCAATTGTAATGGAAGCCAAATGGTTAGAAATGGAACATGTTTGAAGTGTAACGAATGTGGTGAAACTACAGGGTGTTCTTGAAATCAAGTCAACCATTCAGTCTCCAGTCCATTTTCAGTCAACCTATCCAACAGAGTTTTCCGAGCAGATGGATTTCTCTCACACATTTCTATTGCAAAACGACGAATTCTAATTCTTGAAATTTCATCATCTTCAAGTAATAAATTAATTAGGATTTCTCGAGAATCATTTGGATCTATTTGCATCAAGATCCTCAAACCACTTTGCACAAATCTTCTTCTTGAACGAATATCATCATGTGTAGCAGCTCGTTCAACACGACTTAGAAACGCCCCTTCATCATGAATTGAAATTGCACTAAGAGCCCCTTGGGCAATTACTGCGGGGTCACCTCCATATTCAAATCCACAATCTATCAGTAGAAGCGACGTTTCAATCGAATAAAATGAAATTCGTTCTGCTAGAGATACAATTTTCGTCATTTTTTCTGAACTTAGATTGCCAATTACATCATCAATTATTTTTTTTGAAAATTCTACATCTTGGACAATAAGGTGAGGCAGACATTCCAACAGCGTATCTAACCTTGATTCATTATTTATTGAAGAAAACAATCTTTCTTGCATCCTTAATGGAATGTATAGGTGAGAACGATTGATAATTTCAGGCCACCACCTAAACACCAACAAATTTTCATTTTCAACGACATCTAGGATCCATGCTGCAGCAATCGCCCCATCCACATGAATATCTACTCCATCATTGACATCATCTTCACCTTTCCAATCTAGTAGGTGTGGCCCCTTACTCGCCCTTGTTTGCCAATATCCTGGAGGAGATGCCAATGCAATAGATTCGATTAAGTGAAACCCATCATCAAGAACTGCTCTGGGCCTTTGTACACATACTCCTACAAATAGAGAAATTGCCCACCACCAACGATTTACATCTGGGACATCAGAATCTAGTCCGGATTGAAACCACTCTGTTATTCGAGCGATTAGAAAATGATCTATCAATGATTCAATAGAATCGAAAATATGTTGATCTAAGGCCCTTTCTTCATCAACCGCTCTCTTCACATGATCAGGAATATTAGAACTGAGATAATTTTCGATTATCCTCTTGAATCCAGCTTTATCTATCGCGTTAACCCCAATGGCTTGTTGTTGAATAACTCCCCCATCGGGCTCAATTGCTGGCATTTCTTCGAAAAGATGTGGTGGCGATGGTAAAGGTGCAAATTTCACCCCAACTTCAACACATGAAGACAATGCATCATGTGCCTTTTCCCAAAGTAATGCCATAGGCTCCCGTCGGGCCAATCCACTACCCCCTTATGCCTCTAAAAACAGATTTGGATGCCAAGCGGTAATCTTTCCAGTGAATGCGCTAGCCATAACTGTTAGTGGACTTGCTAGATACAATTTCCCTGGGCCAGAACGTCCCTGAAAATTCCGATTAATTGCAGATACTGAAACTTGCTCTGCATGATCAGATACCCCAGGACCAGCACCAATACATGCCCCACAACCAGGATCAATGAGTTTTACTCCAGCAGACTCAAACAATTTCACCCATCCATTTTGTATAGCCAAATCTTTGACTGTTTTTGATCCAAATTGAATGTAGCAATCTACTCCCTCTGCAATCATTAGTCCAGCATCTAAAGCAGCCTGAGTTACCATTGCATAGTAAAAGAAATCATCCTCCTTTCCTGCTGTACATGAACCTGCATATGCAATATCGATTTCCACATCGCCAATTTCATCGATATATGCTCCATTTGTGGGATCAGATGGGATGCCATCGTCAGGGTTTCCTGGATGTGCCACCATTGGACGAATTTCATCTAAATTAATCGAATGAATACCTCCATCATAGTGAGCGTTTTGATCGGGATAGACAAAATCCATCCGAATTTCGTCTTCAGACAAATCCCCCCGTCGTTTCAACAACCAATCAATAGTTACTTGATCAGGCTCACAAATTCCAGTTTTTGCACTACATTCGGTTGCCATATTACAAAGCGTGGCTCTTTCATCCATCGAAAGAGAAGCAAGTCCTGGGCCACCAAATTCCATAGAACGATCCAATGTATCTGAGTGTTTGGCGTAATGCCATAGGATGTGTAGAATGACATCTTTGGCAGTACATCCTGGATTCAATTTTCCTGAAAGATCAAATCGAATACTTTCTGGAACTTTAACAAAAGCGAACTGATTGTGCACTAGATTAGCATATTCTGTTGAACCAACACCATATGAGAGCGCATTCGAAGCCCCACCCATGCAAGTATGACTATCTGTAGCTTGGATGAAATCCCCTACATCAATAAATTCCTCTCGAGCAACTTGGTGACAAATTCCGGGACTAACCCCCTCTTTTGCTGAATAATCTCTAACGCCAGTATGGCGTTGAAACTCAACTTGCAAATCACGCAAAGTCTGGATTTTGTCAACAAATGGCCCAAATCGTGGTACTCCTGGTGCATAAAGCAAATGATCCTCAAAAACAGCAAATTTTGGAGGGTTGGGTATGGTATAATTTTCCCCATACTCTGCAGTTAGGAAATTATGTACCTGCGCTGTCGTAAATTCATGACTATATCCTCCATCAACAGATGCTAAAACAGCATCACCAGGAGAAACGAAACAATCCTTATCCTCTTCTCCAATCAACTTTTTTGCAATAATTTTTTCCACCATTGTCATTGGTTTTTCTTTTTGTGAAATCGGTGGTAATTGGACACCGCCTCTTTTCAATTCCTTCGCGAATGGTAGGATTCCACCATTTTCTAGAATGAGTTTTGTTACTGGATCATAATTCCCCGTAAATTCATTGAGAGAGATTTCTTCCCCATTTTGTAATCTAATCAACATACTATGATCTCCCATTAGTTGACCGAGATTAATGTTGTTTCTTTCGTGAATTGGAGCAAAGGAGGCCGCAATAATTATTCGAATTCCAGACCACCTTTCGCATTGGGGCGCAGTTTCTCGACTTGATCCAGTGCCCTTTCTATGACCTGAAACAATTATTTCGAAACCTCCATTTTTCAATGCCCCCTCTTTGAATACTCTTTCACCATCATGAATCAAACCAGCATATGCATTTTCGGCAATTTTTGAGGGTTCATGATCAAAACACACCCATGCTGGAGTCATTACATCAGTGTTGATATCATCCAATAAATCATCAATAGAGAAATCCTCCATACGTAGATTCAATCCTTCGTAGAGTTGTTTTTTGATTAATTCAAGGTCCTTTGTCAAAAAGAGCACTCTTGACTGCGGTGTCAAAGAAACTGATGCAGGGGGCCACGCCTCATTCATGTCGACACCGGCTTAACCATAGGACGACTCTATTTGACCTTGGCCTTACTACTCTAACCAAATCACAACTCAAAATGGCCGGACATCGCCCCCCTTTTTAACAATAAGATTTATAAGAGATTACTTTTGCAGCGTATAATATCTTCGGAGATAATAATTATGTCAGACCCCCAAGTAGAAGACATCGTAAAATGCCCAGAATGCGGAAGCCGCGACCTAGATCGCGATGAAACTAGGGGCGAAATTGTATGCTCTATGTGTGGATTGGTTGTTGAAGACAACGTAATTGACCAAGGGGCTGAATGGCGAGTTTTCAGCCCTGAACAAGGCGATCAACGAGCTAGAACTGGTGCACCAATGACAGTAATGCTTCACGACAAGGGCCTTTCAACAGATATTGATTGGCAGAATAAGGATTATTCTGGAAAGACAATCAGCAGTCGTTATCGAAGTCAATTTTATCGAATGAGGAAATGGCAGAAGCGTAGCAGAGTAAGTAATGCAACAGAACGCAATCTTGCAATGGCATTAGCAGAATTAGATCGTATGGCTAGTCGATTGAATCTACCCAAGTCTATTCGTGAGGCTGCTGCTGTTAACTACAAGCGTGCTGTAGAAGCTCGATTGATCCGAGGCCGTTCAATTGAAGGTGTAGCTGCGGCTAGTTTGTATGCTGCATGTCGACAATGTGGTAACCCAAGAACGTTGGATGAGATTAGTACTGCAAGTAGAACTGGCCGAAAAGAAATTGGCCGAACATACCGATTCATGGTTAGAGAGTTGAAGATGAAAATTCCACCAACTACACCGGAGATGTATATTCCACGTTTTTGTAGTGGTTTAGATTTGGATGCAGAAGTCCAATCTAAAGCATATGAGTTAATCCAAAGAGCCCAAGAAAAAGAACTCACATCTGGTCGAGGGCCTACTGGAATCGCTGCATCTATCATCTATATTGCATCAGTACTTTGCGGAAAAAGAAGAACACAAAGAGAAGTCGCAGAAGTTGCTGGCGTTACTGAGGTGACAATTAGGAATAGATACAAAGAATTGATTCAAAATTTGAATATTGAGCTTGAAATTTGATTTTTTTGATGTTTTAAGCCGTATTTTTTGATATTTTATATTTATTTTTTTTAGAACACTCTAAAAAAGGACTAGCACCCAATTATTACTGGGTGCGTTCAGTGAGTGGAGGATTAAGACAAGATTCCACCGAATTGGAAAGCCGAGAAATGATGCAAGAAATTTCAAAAACTCTCCGATCACATTCTTTCGAAACTAGCCCAGTTCTCAATCCAAGATTTAGAGAATACCTTTCTCATCATCTTCCGAATCAAATTGATAGGGAATTAGAACCAGATTCGTTGCAAAATTTCCCGTTATTGCGTTCAGCTAAAGAATACCTTGAGAATGATGGGTGGACATATGAGTTACTTGAAAGCCATAGTACGATTGCATTTGGTTTTGAAGGAAATAATGGAAAATGGCATTGTATGGTTCAAACCCGAGAAAAAGAGAATCAACTGATTTTTTATTCTTCTCTTGAGGATGGAATCCCACAATCAATGATTGAGAAAATTATGAGATTTATTACTATAGTAAATTACAGATTAGTGGTTGGAAATTTTGAGATGGATATCTCAGATGGGGAACTAAATTACAAAACAGCACTGGATTTAGATGGCATAGAATCGTCACAATCATTGATTCGGAATATTATCCATACAAATTTAGCAACATTCGACAGACATCTTGTAGGAATTCAAGAAATATTGGGCGGATCATCAGTTGATTCTGCATTGGATAAAATTGAAGTTTCAAGTTAGAATTTCAATTATGTGACCATTCCATATCATGATGTGGTCCAATTCCTTCAATTTCAAAAATTTCAGAAACAATCACAAAACCCCTTCTTTCATACATTGGGACAGCCCGAATTCTTGCATTGCACCAAATTCCAGTTTTCTTTTCCTTTGCATAATCTTGCAACATCTCAACAATTCTACTACCAATTCCATTATTTTGGTAATCTGAATCCACAGCCATCCCCCTAATTCTGAAATCCACACCCTTTCTAGGATCTATTTGTAATGTTGAGCAACCCACCATTTTTTCCTCATGATATGCAACTAAAAATCGTGTATTTGGGTCTTCATCTATACCGATATAATGTGCAGTATCTCGGGGCTTACCAATTCTTAGAACTCTCCATCTTAAATCGAGGTGCGCATCATTGACAAATTTTTCCCAAATGAAACGTATATTCATTGCAATCCCGAATTTGGGAAAGAGTTCTGAGATTTAGTCACTCCCAGTTGACCCAACGGCTCAAACAACCCACCATCCTGCGGTAGGGTATGGGAGGGTCGGCTCCATGGATTCATCCATCATCAATAATCGATGAGGGGGCTACAATTGGCAATGATACAAAGATTTGGCATTTCTCACACATTATGGAAAACGTCAGTATAGGCTCTAAATGCATTTTAGGTCAAAACATTATGATTGGGAGAGATGTGAAGATAGGTTCAGGGTGCAAAATCCAAAACAATGTTTCAATTTATTCAGGTGTTATTCTTGAAGATAATGTGTTTTGTGGACCCTCTTGTGTATTTACCAACGTCCTAAATCCTCGAGCACATCTTGATAGAAAGAATGAGTTTCAAAAAACATATGTTAGGCATGGCGCAACAATAGGAGCAAATGCAACAATACTTTGTGGGATTGAAATTGGTAGATTTTCATTTATTGGAGCTGGTTCTGTGGTTATTTCATCTGTTGAATCCCATGCTTTAATGGTGGGAAATCCTGCTCGACGAGTTGGTTGGGTAAGTGAATCTGGAGATACATTAAATGAAGAATTAGTATGTCCCAGAACCGGGCAACAATATACATTAGATTTAGAAAACGGTTTAACAAGAAATTACGAAATTGATGGTGTTTGAATGGCATATACTGATGTAAGTGTCGAAGAGGCCTCGTGGTTGCTGGCCGCAGCTGGAGTGGCGCCTCTGTGTAAGATGGAATCTCTTGCAGGTGGGTGGGCCAATTCGAATTATCTGGTCACGCTTGAGGATGACACAAAACTCGTTCTAAAAGTCTGGGATGAAAGGCCACCAGATGAAGTGGATCAAATCCTTGAACAGACATGTTGGCTTGCTGACCACGGTGTGCTTACACCTGCTCCTTTGCTATTGGAAGGAGGTGTGCGGACGCTTGTCAAGAATAATCAGGCATGGATGTTGATGCCATTTATCGAAGGTGGTTGGCTGCCTTCAGACGTTGCTTCACTTTACGAACTTGGGAAGGTACAGGCACAAATGCATGAGGTTCCAATTCACAAGAGCATTCCAACCACATTCGCGATTGGGTATGTCCTCTGGGACAAAATGGTGAAAGAGGCACATGAAAATGGATCAATGACGCCCTTCCTCCACCTATTGGAAGAAGAAAGTCGTCGTCTCAAGCAAAGCATTCCAGATGATTTACCCTCCGGCATTATCCATGGGGATTTGTATCCTGACAACGTGATTGGGCGTGAGGGCGAGGTTCTTGCGCTGCTTGATTTTGAGGAAATCTGTGTTGAATCGCTCGCGATGGATCTTGTGACAACCTATGTTGGATTCGGCTGGAAAGATGGTTTGCCCGTTCCTGAATTGTGGGATTCATTGTTGGCTGGATATGAGTCGGTTCGACCGTTGACGGATGCAGAACATGCAGCCCTTCCTAACTTGCATCGATTTGCAGTGCTGGCGGTTGCGGCCTGGCGTTATTGGCAATTTGTGATTCACGTGCCCGGGACTGAACATACCAATCGATATGTGGAAATGGTGGAGCGTTTGGACAAGTCGTTGCCATTCTGAATGAGTAATCAACATCTGAGTCAATGGGAGCCTTCAAGAATCGTCTGGATGTGGCTTGGATAATGGCAACCATTGATTTCGCAACCCCTCTTCTTGGGGATTTTGCTACGCATTTAGAAATTGCATTTGGAGCAACAATGGGATGGTTTGTAGGCCATCTTATTATCGTTGCAATAGTAGTAATTCTAATCCAATCGCTGAGAAATGGGCCTCTGCTAGTCAACAGATTTGAAATAAATTCCAATAGAATTACTAATTTTATTGGATACGGTATCTTTTTCATTATCCAATATCAGATATTCATATCATTCTCATTCCCAATTTCAGGTGCATTTTTCACCGCAGCAGCATCTACATTACTTTGGAAATGGACATTTGAAACACTTACTCCTACTAATGTTTGATGCAGTTAACTTACGGCGGATTCAAGCACCCCCGAATTCACAACGATATTCATGGCGTCCTTTGGTAACCACCCATCTTTGTCGGATGAAGTCGAATCTTTGCTTTTGGATGATACCACAAGTACGGTTTTTCTCAAGGCCGACTGTCCACCCAGGGTAAAGTGTGGGCACATTAGTGAAATTCGTTTGATTGAATTGGAAGAAGAATCATGGAGTAAAGGGCAAGTCGAGTCGTTAGCATCTGATCTCAAAGAAATTGTAAATGAAAACCAGAGCCGATCTGATTGCTTTGTTGAGATTGAACGTGTAGGGTGTACCATTCTCCAGATTGGGGACCTCAGAGTAACTTGCGCATCCCCTCCCTTTTCGGATGCTTGGGAAATCACGATTGTTCGCCCCGTTGCCCGTCTTAGTTTAGATGAGTATGATCTCAATCAAGACTTGATAGATCGACTTTCTGATCACCACCGAGGTGTTTTCGTTGTTGGAAAACCAGGTTCTGGAAAGAGCACATTTGCAACAGCTATTGCCGACCATCTAGATCTTGAGATTGGTGCAATGGTCAAAACGATGGAAGCACCTAGAGACTTACAAGTTGCTCAAAGAATTACTCAGTATGCACCGTTGGAGGGAGATTTAGAAAAAACTGCAGAGATAATATTCCTTGTTCGGCCAGACTTTGTAATTTATGATGAGGTTAGACGGGCCAATGATTTCAGAATTTTCTCAGATGTTAGATTAGCTGGAGTAGGATTGTTGGGAGTTACCCATGCCAATAGTGGACTTGAGGCAATTCAACGATTGGTTGGAAAGGTTGAACTGGGGCTAATTTCCCAAGTTCTTGATACAGTTATCCATATTGAGAAGGGAAAGGTGCACCAGGTTCTAGAGTTGCAAATGGTTGTCCGAGCACCTTCAGGAATGGATTCGGAATTATCTAGGCCAGTAATAGAAATTCGAAAATTCCCCTCTGGAGAATTAACTCATGAGATGTTTGCTTTTGGTTCAGAAATAGCAGTGGTCCCGGTTTCTGGTTCAGATGACCCAACACAGTCAAGCCCAATTCGTCAATTAGCTGCTGAGGAATTGAAACGGCTAGCAAGGTCCTTTACTGGAGTTCGCATCCATCATGTAGTTTTCACAGGTGAATCCGCTGCAGATATCTATGTTGATGAAGCAGCAATTGGAGCAATAGTTGGATCTGGAGGTGACTCAATTCGCGCATTAGAGAAAGAAGTCGGCGGGGTACGCCTCAAAGTAAAAGGATACAAGGAATTATCTCATTCAGTACGCCGAATGTTAGATCAACAAAACCATTTGCGCGATCACGGTTTTGACCCTTCAACAGCCTTCAAATCATGGGAATCAAGTGGGAGTTCTAAGCGTTCAAAAAAAGGAAAAGGTAAACGTCGCCGAAGGTAAACTATAGGGTCCGCGCACATCGGATTCACCACCTCTCACACTTAACTTTCTCACGGTGACTTCTTGAGACATGTCTTTGTCGGATGAACTGGTTATTGTATGTCTGAGGGTGAAGGAAAGCCTCCTGTGGTCATTGTTCGACCAGAGACAACAATCTCTAGTGGAACAGCAGTTCAAGAGAAGATGATTGCAGCAGCACGTGCTTTTGCAGATATTCTCAAACCAACTTTTGGGCCTCGAGGATTGGATAAAATGCTCTACAAAACAGATGGGACTACCGCAGTTACAAATGATGGTGCAAAGATTGTTGCAGAATTAATGGTAAAACACCCGGCAGCAAAGGCCTTTGTTAGTTTAGCCGAATCCCAGGAGAATTCTTGTGGTGATGGAGTAACTCGTTGCTTACTCTTTTGTGGTGAACTTCTTGCTGAAGCCGATAGGTTGATTCGAATGGGTTTGCATCCATTAACGATTGTAGATGGTTTTCTTGCAGCATTAGAAATTGTTGAGACTCAAATCAATAACTGTAGCAAAAATATTGATTCTACAGATGAAACAATATTGA
>DASCRU010000101.1:0-14406 GCA_034400015.1 Candidatus Thalassarchaeaceae archaeon
CAGGAGAATATGGAATTCATATTGGAATTATGGCGGATCTTCCAGGACCCAAGCTCCGACTTGGACGTTTTGATGGTCTCCACCATCTCCCCAATGGAGAGATGGTTGCTTTGCGGTGTGGCGAAGAAGAGGGCTTTGCTGATTCCTCATCTCTACCTGTAGAATATAGTGGATTGGCATCAGAGATTCGCCCTGGAGATCCAGTATTGTTGTCAGATGGTTTGATTCAGTTAGAGGTGGTTGATTGCCAAGATTCGATTGTGAATTGTCGAATTATTGAAGGTGGGCCAATTACTCAAAGAAAAGGGATCAATGTACCGGGAACAGTAGTCAAATTACCTGCGGTAGGCCCTCGGGATGAAGAAGCTCTTCGACATGCCATTGGATTAGACGTTGAATTCATTGCAGTATCCTATGTAAGAAATGAACAAGACATTGTTCCAGCACGACGAATTCTTGATGAGACTGGATCAGGTGCTTGGATTATTTCAAAGATAGAACACCCCTCTGCCCTCGATTCATTAGACGGCATCATTGAGGCAAGTGATGCAGTAATGGTTGCTAGGGGAGATCTCGGAGTCGAAATTCCTCCAGAAGATGTTCCTATGGCCCAAGAAAGAATTGTACAAAGCGCACGAACCCGAGGACTTCCAGTGATTGTTGCCACACAGATGTTGGAATCAATGGTAAACAACCCAAGACCTACTCGAGCAGAAGTTGCTGATGTAGCAAATGCCATCCGTCATGGTGCGACTGCGGTGATGTTGTCTGCAGAAACTGCATCCGGAGAACACCCTGTCGAATCTCTCCTGACAATGTTACGAATTACTCGACGCGCAGATATGGAGTGGGATGGCTTAACAATCCCAACAGATGCGAAATTACTGCTTACTCGAGCAGTCGCTCATGCTGGAGTCACATTAGCAGAATTATCTGAAGCAGATCGAATATTGGTAGCCACCCAACATGGCAATGCAGCACGCCTTGTCTCCGCCCATTCAACCTCGATTCCAATTACTGCTGTAACGAATAATCTTAGTGTCGCAAGACGAGTAATGTTGTTGCCAGGAGTTGATGCAGTGGTTTGTGAAGAGTTAGATCGGGGAAGTTCAACCATGAGATTGGCAATAAAGACCATTTTTGAAAATGGACGATTGAAAGAAGATGACCGAGTAGTCGCAATCAGCGGTTCACCAAAAGCGATGACTGACCCTACATCCACTGCACGATTATATCGTGTAGGGGAAGATGGATCTGTGGCTGGAGATGAGTAATTTTTCCAAAACCCAACCATTTTTTCATGTTTCAGGTCATAGACATGTGATAGTGCCTTTCAAATGCAATTGCGCTTGCATGTAACTCATGAATAGTACGGCCACAGGGAATAAGTCCCTCCGTCGCCAAGCATTTTCCTTGGTTTTTCTGATGCTATTCAGCAGTCTTTCCACTCTAGCATTATCTCCTGCAATCGCACACCCATCCAATGTATCTGAATGGCCAATGTCTGGATCGAATGATTCGGGTTGGGTTTTGATTGAAGCCACAGGTGCTGACCCATCAACTCAAACAATGGCTACAGGGGACATGTTTGCTAATTTTGCACCGGGTGCAGAAATCTCCAATTTAACATTTGAAATTCAAGTCAATGGATCCGATGATGTGTGGATCACAGAACCTCAACTGACAATGATGGACACTCAAACTTCTGTTTTTGATTGGCGAACCTATGGCGACTTTGGTCGAGCTTTGGACTTCTTGAATGGAGATCCACATTCTAGTAGATTGAATCCTACTACTGATACCGGTGCATCATACATCTTGCCAGCAGGTGCCAGCATCACAGACTTGGTCATTGAAGCATTGCGGCCAGCAGATCCACTGGTGTCCTTTGAAAAGATAGATTTTGATATTGTTGATTGGGCCATACATCCTGCGGACAATCGCCTCTATATTGCAACCTCGAATCAATTGCTAACTGTGGATGCAAACAACGACCCTTGGGTTGTTGATGTTGTCGAAGATATTGAACCAACAGCCCTCGCCCTCGATGAGGTCAACGGACGCCTCCTTCTAGCAACATCTGATGATACAATCCACTCTTTTTCTCTTGAAGATTTCACCTCTTTGGGCCCCCTGCCATCACATGGATTTGAGCCTGCGCGTGTTTTGAAAGTAGACTCATCTGGAACGATTTATGTGGCGACTGATTGCCACCTGTACATTGAAAACCAGTCGAGCTGGGAAGATATTCCAATTTCTACATCTTCAGGACAAAGTGCTCAGGGCCCTTGTGCTGGAGTTCAATCTGAAGAGGTTGTCATTCCAACAGATCTTCATTTCGTTGGAAATGAGATATTTATCGGAACAGAAGGCCATGGAATTTCCATTTGGGATGGTTCAACATACACCCATTGGGATACACAAAATGCATTGACTAGCGATTCAATTCTACAATTTGAGCAAAGTGCAAACATCCTCTTGATTTCTACTGCTGATGCAGGAATCATGCGCAGAGATGTTGTAACCAATTCATGGCTAGCATCTTGGTCAAGTCAGAATTGGCTTGCAGGGGACGAAGTACAATCAATGAGCGTAACCGATGATTGGATTCACATTCTAGCAAATGATGTGTTGCATGTGTACAATGCTACATCAGTGGTATTCACCAGTACCATTTCAGCATCCAATTTTGGCATTTCAGATCCATCTTCATTGATTCCATGGGTTGCCGGTGGTTTCCGAGGACCATTTAACGAATCATTGCTTTTGATTGATTCTTCAGGAGGTGCTTCGATGATTGAAGTCACTGGCACACCATCAGTATATTCTCCCCGAATTTTTGCAAACTCACCCACTTCTGAAGAGATGTTCAGCATTACTCGGTTAGGAGACACATATTGGATTGGGGGGTCGGGTTGGATCGATCGCTTCGACAGCACAATCAATCAATGGATTCAACCTATTTCAACTGATGAAGATGGCAGTTCGATATCCACGGATGGTTCCGATATTTATCTAGGTACAACAGATTCAGGAATGATGGTTTTTGATCAGAATGGAACACTTTTGCGTACAATTGATGAGACATCCACTCCTTCAATTGCATTTGATGGAATCAGAGATATGTCCTATGATCAACTTACAGGAACAATGGTAATTGCACATGGACAACGAGGAGTTACAGTTTGGAATATATCTACAGATACCACCACAGAATTCAACGCACAATCAGGAGGGACAACAGAACTTGAAGCCAATGATGTAGAAGATGTAGCTACACGAGCAGGTGTTGCATATCTTAGTACAGGTGATGACGGAGTACTTCGAATCGACCTCACTACAAATTCAGTACTTCCCCCATGGCAGTCATTGGGGGCTGATGCACTAGATTTCGTCCCAATTGCTAGTGACGGCTCTACTGTTTGGCTTGGGCTATCTGGATTCGGTGTATTGGTGTACGATCGAGTTACGGGCGAGATTCTCGACCGATGGGTGGCGACAGGAGGAAATGGTCCAGGACAAGGCGGTTCAGCAATGCAGTCTAACTACGTCATGTCCGTAGAATACGACCCATATGGTGGCGTATTAGTCGGCACATCCTTTGGTTTGGAACGATTCACCAATGGACAGGGGCAATCGGTTTCACAAAATGGAAGGTTTGAGCCGCGTGAATTTTTCGATACAGCATCAGATTCCAACAGCATTTGGGCAGCAACCGATCGCGGATTATGCCGATTTACATGGACATTCCAACGCGATGATTGTTGGGATGATAGCGATGATATTCCTGACGATGCTCGTTCAGTTCGGATAATTTCTCCCACTCAAGTTTTGGTTGGAACAGAAAATGGGGCAGCAGTTTGGGATGTTACAAATGAGGAGGTTACTGAGGTTTGGGAGTCAGGAGAAGAAACCAACAATGCAAAGGTCGTAGTTCACAATGATGTGGCATATGTTGGATTTGATGGAGTAGGAATTCTTCGTTATGATTTGATTAACAGTACATGGCTAACTCCTTGGGACACATCGTCTAATCTCATCGATGGCAATGGCGTTACATCGATGGTACTTGGACCCAATGGCAATACAATTTGGGCCGGCGGTAATTTCGGATTAACTGAGATCGATCTTTCTACTGCGACTGTGGTAAGGGATTGGGCAAAAGGTAGCAATACTGGTGGCCCAACACTATCATCATATGACCCGATGCACATTACAATTTACAATGATATTCTTCATTATGCTCAACAACAAAATTACCAACAATCTCGAGATTTAATTTTCCGAATTAATCTCACTTCCAACACCAGTTTATCTGAGCTTGATGTAGGACAGAGAATTGGAACTAGTGGCATCACCAATGGATTGGGAATGGTTGGTGATGAACTTTGGATTGGAGTTACTCCCAGTCAATGGTGGACTGGCGTAGGTGCAGTTGCTCGATGGAATGTTTCCAATGCATCATGGGCGGATACTTTGGAATCCACAGGCTCGATTGAACGAGTTAATGCACAATATTTGGGCGATTGTTTCCCACTAGATCCTGCTGATTGCGAATTGTGGGTTGCTTATGGTGAGAATTACCTGCGTCGTTTCAATGCTGCAAACATGTCTCTTCTTGGTTCATGGGATGATGTTGAAGGGCGAATACGTGGAATGGTTGAATGGGATGGAAACTATCTATTCGCTTCGTTGAATGGAATCCTCAGATTTGATCCCACCAATGACACTTGGTTGACTAGTTGGACCCCAAGTAATGGAGGCATGCCCTCTTCTGGAGACGAAGATGTCTATGCCATGAAAATCATCGGTGATGATTTGTGGGTTGGAACGTATGCTCAAAGTGGATGGCAAACTGATTCAGATGTTCACACCCTCAACGGTTCAACTGGTCAATGGACAAGCATTGCAGCAGGTTCTGGCAATCTTCCTTCTGGTTATCCCGCTGACTTTGTGGTATGTGCAGACATTGTCCATGTTGCAATGGGGGATCTTGGATGGTGGGCTCCTGGTGGTATTGGCCGTTACGACACAACATCATCAACATGGCTTTCCGACTTTAGTTCGCAAGGCGGGGAGATTCCTAACGATGATGTCCGTTCTTTAGCTTGTGATGATGCCAACGAGATTCTTTATTCTGGATACGATACAGATGGAATTGGAATAGGGCGTTACCTTTACGGTGGACAAGATTTGAAGCTTAGTGAAATTACTGCTCAAGATGGAATTTCGGAAGAAGCAGTATTCCCTGGAGGCCTCCTATATCACAACAACAAACTGTTTGTGTCTCATTTAGCCAATAGTCGTGGAGGATTCTCTGTAATTGGAGTAGTTGGTGTGAATGTAGGCACAGGTTCTCTTGTTGATCCTGGATTGGAGACAGGCAGCATTGTTGTGAAACCATCATCCTCTGGAACGGATGCATTTGCAATCGGCCGAAATGGAGGTAGCTCTGGAAACAGTAGAGTAGACTTACTTGATAGCACAGGCTTCACTCCTGGAGGCATTGATACATTCACTGCCCTAAGTAGCGGTCGTGTTGTTGAAATTATTTCATCCGGAAACAAGGTATGGGCACTTGTTGGAGAGGATGTAACCTCAGGCCTTGGCAATACAATTCTTGAAGGTACATTGGTAAATGGAGAGGTTCGATGGGATCGTTCGTTCTCACTTGGTGCAGAGACTGGCAATGAATTATTGTTGGATGGAACTGGGCTTTGGGTATCCAACGCAGGTTCAGGCCTCATTAGAATCGACCTCACAACTGGCATAGTTTACCCGATGGGCATTGGTTTCCATTGGATGCACGATGGTCTTGCCAAATGGAACGGCGATCTCGTAGTGGGTCTAATGGGCACAGGGTCAACAGCAGCAGGAGTCCAAGTGTTCGATACCACGAATTATACATTCGTTGATGGAAAATTGGTTGCAGCACTTCCTAGTAACTATGTTTTCGATTTCGTTGAACACGATGGCCGAATTTGGGTTGCTACCCTTGCAGGTTTAGGAATATGGAATACAACAGTCCAAGATTGGGAAGACCCATTTACACTACTTGACGGACTCCCTAATCCAGTAATCGTTCGGTTAGAAGTTGCAAACGGAAACCTACTCCTTGGAACTAAGGGTGGATTGGTGGAGTTGAATACCACGAACATGTCGATTGTGAGGACCCTTACTGCTCAGAGTGGGTTGATGGGGACATCAGTATCTGATATTGCAATGCTTGGTCCAAACACCATTGTTGATTCTGGTGGAGTTACAACTTCATTCCCAGCTACGGTTTTGGTGGCGCATGATGGCCAAGGAATAACACGACCAGGATTTGCTGAAGTACCTCTAGCAACAATGAATCCAACAGTTACTCGAGCAATAGACATGATTCCAGACAATGATGTGAAATCAATCTCTGCAGATATTTGGGGTGTACATATTGCTACAGCAACAGCACCAACTGTACATTGGAATGCCACATCAGGTTCGATGGAAGATGGGCCAAATCCGTTCACCATGGCAGGTTACCCCCCTCAATTGATGATTAGTGATGGAACAGATCTCATTTCTTTGACCAATATTGGCATCACATATCTTGCAGCAGGTGGAGATCATGCTGTTGATGATTTGATCCAAGTTACCAATCAAAGGGGAGCCTATCTTGATTCTTCAGGACTCGCTACAGTAGGAATGGATGGATTGCATTTGTTTAGTCCAATTTCGCACATTGAGGAAGACCGATTCCGAAGTCGGCGCGCATCTCCGTTGAATGTCCTCATTGGTGGAAATTCGATCAATATCACGAATCAGACTCATCCAGGGAGATCAATCGTTCTAGCCTCTCAAAACTCTGTAATTGCACTTCCAAGTATAGGTGCTGCTGGTCCAAACGGACTTCAACTTGTTCAGAACGTTGTCACTTCGGTTAGTCCAGTTCAAGGAGCAGCAACTTGGATGTCAACAACTTCACTCAATTACTCTGGAATCTGGGATCTCGCATCTCTCGATTCTGGTGTGATGGGGTTGGAAGCAAGCCTTCAGGATGCAATTCAAAATGCAGCAATGACTCCAGATGGAAGAGAAGTCCATTTCCAATTACAAAGCCCAAGAAACGGGTCCATGTGGGTCCGTTTAACCTATGATTGGGAGCGAACAGAACAACCTACAGAAGTTTTGGAATTCTACGACCGTCCAAATGATGGGGGCGGCGTTCTTGTTGCAAAATGGTCACCATCCACAGATCATGGATGGGTTGCTTATCGAATCTACATTTGGGAGACATCAACATATCCCAACGGATTAACTATGCAAGATATTCAAGCTACGGGCAGCACTTATGATGCCAGAATTCCAGTCTGGGCCACAGTTGCAGCCGAATTAACTACCTCGTTAGGACAAGCATTGGAAGATGGCAAAGAATACGGAATCAGTATCGTGACTGAATATTCTGGAGCACAATTGGGCGTACCATCCAATTTCGCTACATTTGCCACCCCTATTGATGATGTACCAGCGCCACCCGAGTGGGCAAATGCCACAATGAATCCAGATCAAGAGGGTCAGATGATTCTAGAATGGGCTGCATGTACAGAATTGGATCCAGCATTCATGCATGTTTGGAGATCTCCTGCACCTATATCTGATGTAGTGGGACTTCCATCATTCAGGGCTCAAGCAGTCCCTCATACAGAAGCCAATTCCACTACCATCAACGTCCCAGTGAATCGCATGATTTGGATGGGGTTGGTGTGTACTGATGAATCGGGGCAGTATGATGCCGAGAATGCAACAGTGATTGGACCTGTGGTATGGACTTCGGAAGTTGATGATGGAATTCCACCTGCGCCAATCGAGAACCTTTCCGCTGTAGATACTCCAGATGATGAGGGTGGAAGAATAAGTCTCGAATGGAGCCCCAATGAAGAGGATGATTGTGCCTACTATGCAGTGTATGGCAAGGTCGCAGACTCAGATACTATTCCAGATAATCTCGATGGATGGGACATAATCGAATATGTTCCATCTTGTGCTATTTTCCAAGGACCTGGGCAAGGAGGTAGACCCGGCCAAGGTGGGCCGCCCACTACTGATGATGGAATGGTCAGAATCACAGTCAGTGATATTTCAGGACGTCCAATTCAAGATGGAGTTGTCCATTGGTTTGCCGTGGTAGCGGTTGATTTCTGGGACAATTCAGATACTGAGAATGTGACTATTGTATCTGCATCATCCTTGGCCAATATTGGCCCTGATCCACCAGCTCGCATTCAAGGTGTTGAAGCATGGGACACTCCTGATGATGATGGCACAAGCATCGATGTAAGTTGGACTCCAGGATTTGAACCTGATTTGGACCACTACACTGTATGGGTGTCTGAACATCCAGTATCGGTTGTTGGACCAAAATGGAATGTGTGTGAATCCGATCCTAGTTCTTGTGGCTTAGTTTTGGTTGACCAGAGAAGATGGAATCAAGAACGTATTGAAGTGACTATAGATACTGCTTTACTGGGAGGAAGTTCAGTAAGTGGAGCAACACCCTCACCAATTGTACCAGACATCACATTGTATGTTGCAGTCTCTGCACACGATATTTCTGGTAATGCTTTCTTGACACAACTTGAGACAGTGAATGTGGTTCCAATCGACAATCGAGGCGACATCACTCCCCCAAATCGTCTTGCAGCACCAACACTTTCAGATCGTCCGAATGATATGGGAGATGGTTTACTTGTTAACTTTGAATTGAGTTTGGCTAGTGATGTTGAAGAATACCTCATCTTTACTTCTTCATTACCATTTACAGATGCCTCAACAATGGAACCTGCTGCAGTACTTTCCCGTTCACCTGAATTACCTGCAGAGGTTGAGATGTTCTCTGCAACCATCAATACTGACGAATATCTATCATTAAGTCCGGGAACATTGACTTGGGTCGCAGTTGTGCCTGTTGATTCATCAGGAAACGCATTCTTTACTGATATAGAGACGTCTAGCAGGTCTCCTATTGATAACTCACTTCTGGATCCTGGCCTCCATCTACCTGAAATGACTGGTATTGTACTCCAGTGGGTTGATGAAGGTACACAAATTAAGGCAGATTGGGAAATTCAAGATGATCGAAATGTCCGGTCGTATTGGATTTACAGTTCATTGGAACCATTTGAGGATACACGAGAAGCGATACTAGTGGAATCCTATGTACAAGGAGATTCTTGGACATTTGAACCAATATGCGGACTATCTGTAGACGCACAAAACGAATCCGATGGAACAGAAAATACAACTGTGTGCAATGATGTACCTCATTACATTGCAATTGTTGCGCACGATGGCGAAGTTCATCGAACAGGTGTAACCCCTAGAGCTCTAGCACCATGGGATCCAGCAGCAGTTCCAAACCCTGGCGAAACTGAAGATGCAGCGTGGTGGGCCGATTTATTCAATGCTCAAACTATCGTAATTTTGCTACTGATGATTTTGATACTGGTTGCTTTAGTTGCTCTAGTAGTTGTTAGACGACGAGATCCAGCAGATGATTGGGCACATCTTGCCCAGGGAACATACGGGCTCCCACAACAATCTGCTTGGGACGATTCTTCACCTGATGTGGAGATGCCACCTGGAATGCCCGTTACATCTACAGATTCGAAAGCTAGGGCTGTTTCTGAACCCCCAGCCCCTCAACAAATTGCCCCAGTCGATGAGTACAGTTATTCTAGGCAGAGTGCAAAGGATTTGGTTCGAGACTATTCTCTTCCTTCAGAGGACCTACTCATCCAAGAAGCACGATATCATGATGACAACAAGGACCAGTATCTGGACCCAGTTGAACTCAAGAGTGCAGCAGAAGCCCTTCGTTCGGGAGAACCAAAGTCAGATGATCTCGACATGTCATTCCTCGATGATTTGCTCTGATCACAGAGCATAGATGTTTGAATGGTGATGATGAAATGGTAGACGGAGAACCCCCCTCATTGGTTTTCACCACATGTCGATTCAATGAATCTGGACAAGTACTAGCATGGAATCTTCACCTTCGTCGCCTGGAAGAGGCAGCAGAGAAGGTCCGATGCCCTAAACCGGATGCCTCTTCTTTGCTCGAAGCACTTCAATCATCAATTAATGAGCATGGGCCTAGAGAGGGATTGGCTAGATTAGAATGGACATCCCAAGGAGTGGTAAATTGTGAAACAAGGGATGTTCAATCATTCCATTCACCTTTGGTTGCAATTACACACCCTGCTCCTCAATGGCCTCGTCGTTTTCAAGGCATCAAGCATGGTTCTTGGGAGCAATACTTGAAGGCTGCAAAATCAGCTAAATCAGCTGGTGCAGACATTGCCCTCCTCGTCCATAATCAAACAATTGTGGATGCAGATCGAGCTACTCCGCTTCTTCTTGACGAAAATGGTTTGGCATATTCTCCTGGGCCTGAACAAGGAGGCGTGGCATCAATCACACTATCGTTGGTTACTGAGCATTTAGAATCAAACGGCATTCCTTTGAGGCGTGCGTTTTTGACCGATGAGATGCTTTTTAGATGCAAAGAACTGGTAGTGGTAGGTACTGGTATCGGAGTCCTCCCAATCGGAGAAATCGACGGAGTGGACATATCTCTAGGAAACCATTTGACCAATATTATCACAGATGCATTGAAGATTGCATGGGAAGGAACGCAATAGGGGTGAGGGTGTGATTTTCCGAGAATTACCAGTGCCCTCCGGATCATCTCCTTTGCTTTCCATTCAACACATATTGCGTTCAATGAGATCGTCAGAATCTGCTCCGGATGAACTTTTGTTGCATTCAGGAGGCCCAATTTCAGATATTTCTCAAACATCTTTGCTGATGGGCCCTCCTTCCCACAGGACACTTTTCCGTCAACCGATGAATGAGTCACCCTTGCCTTTGAATCGTTCACCACTTGATGGCGACTTAATTTTCCATACATCAGAACCATTGATTGTTGAACAACAGATTTGGATGGATTCCAAGTGGGAGACCGTCCAAAAGTCGAGTGCTACAAGCCTCTCACAAGCCATGAAATTAACATGCCAACATGAATGCACACCGTCTCCTAATGGAATGCCAAGCATAGGTAGTGTAGCTGGATTGTTGGGCTATGATTTGGTGCAATGGACTTCTCCAGTGGGCCTCCATGCAATACCTGATGCAAATTCAGTTTTGGGAGTCATGTATCGAATCTCGGCCTACATTCTCCACAATCGTTCAACAAATCAACTTCATCTCGTATCCGTGGAAGATCATCCGTGGGCTGTAATCACCGAATTTGAATCAATACACTCGCACCCATCACAATCTTCCCATTCTCATTCAATTCCCGAATCAACATCTGACCAACATCACACCGAGAGGATTAGAAGAATCATTGAATCAATTAGAGGAGGCCATCTGTATCAGGTGAACTATGGGCGGACATGGAAAGGAAAGATAGACATTCATCCTTGGCAAATTTTCGAAGAATTAGATTCCACCAACCCGGCCCCCTATTGTGCTTGGCTCCATTCTCCAGATCTTGATATGGCAATTGTTTCTTCAAGTCCTGAACTGCTCTTAGAGATGGATGCATCTTCAGTGTATACTCGCCCCATCAAGGGAACACGCCCTCGGGGCGAAGGTGTAGAGGCAGATCAAGCTGAGATTATGTCCATGATTCGATCCAGGAAAGAAATTGCTGAACACATGATGTTGGTCGATCTTGAACGTAACGATATACGTAAAATCGCCAAATCAGGTTCCACTCGGTGGACTGATTGGAGGGTCGAATCATTACCGAATGTACACCATCTTGTTAGTACAATTCAGGGTGATTATAGAACAAATATAGATGCAGCAGATGCTCTTCAATCATTGTTTCCTGGGGGCTCAATAACAGGATGTCCCAAGGATGCAACAATTGCTGCTATTTCTTGGCTGGAAGAAGAACCGAGAGGTTCCTGGACCGGATCAATCGGATTCATTGATCCTTTAACATCCAATTCAATATGGAATATTCTGATTCGAACCATAGAATTCCACAATGAATCGAACAAATGGTTTGCGACCATCAAAGCTGGTGGAGGCATCACAGTGGAATCGAATCCCGCATCTGAAGTAGATGAAGCAAAACTCAAGGCAATGGCTTTGATTGATGCATGTTGGTCAACCAAAGATTCCATTTCGGTGAGAGAAACGGTTTCAGCCCCTTCCTCCATTCAATCCATCGAACCAATTGATGAGAGAACAGAATCATTGGTTGAACGTCTTCGATCAGAATCCATCCAAAATTTACACGAATCTCATGGCAAATCAATTAGAGTATTATTCATCGATAATCTCGATTCATTCACTTGGAATGTTGTGGATGAACTACGAATTTGTGGGGCGATTGTTTCTGTTGTTTCAGGGAGAGGCCCTGGTTCGGAACAATCGGTTGAGGAATTGTTGGAAAAGCATGAACCGACACATATTGTAATCGGGCCGGGTCCATCATCTCCAGAATCATCACCACTAACGATGGCATTTGCAACTTGGGCGTTGAAAGACCCAAATCCATTGCCAACTTTGGGTCTCTGTTTAGGGCACCAAGCATTGGGTATTGCCGCTGGATGGAAGTTGGGAAGAACATCAACTGGAGCGGTTCATGGCGTCCCGACCCGTATTCAACATGTTTCATCAGGCCTTTTCATAGACATCGAACCATCTCCTGTGATGATGCGATATCATAGCTTGAGCATCCAAGAACCCAAATCACCGAAGCCTTCTCTTCTTCGATCAAATGCATGGCTAGATCCTGCAGGTATTGTGATGGGTGTCGAGGCTCTCAATCGCCCAGTACATGGAATTCAATTTCACCCTGAGTCATGCGGAAGTCCCGAGGGCCGATTGATTTTGAAGACATTCCTTGCCCTAAAACCCTCTTTTCAGGACGACACACTCCAAGCAGAACGAAGTCATTTGAATAGTAGAGTTGAAGGAGATTACACCTCTGCGATAGATTGAGGGAGCGAATGGCGACTTGCAGATATTGTCGAGGAGTATTCCCTCAAGATCAGTTCATCACTGGGAATGGTCCACGTTATCTGGTATGTGTTCGATGTGGTGTTGACCAAGGCTTCGTATCAGAAGAAGAAACGCCCCAGCTCTATTCGGATGAACTTGTTAGGGGCCGGACAGCATTGTATGCGAGAAGGTATGGAATTTGGATGTCCTTACTTGTTGGTTGGGCGATTTTTCTAGTTATGGGCCAAGGAATTGCATTGTGGTCTCGGGCTTTTTTAATCGTCCTGCTGATTTCTACAATCATCATCCCGATCCGTCATTTTCTTGGTACACCAAGGTTCAAAGCGGAACAATCTCGTCTAACACCCTGATGTTCGGTTCCACAGTGTACATTTGCGGTGATGGATTCAAATAGCCCCAGACTGTTCCAATTGACAGAGGGAACGCAGGGTACCCTAGATCGACATGTGGCTTGGAATGGCTAAAAACGGAGGACTGGAGCAAAATAGTAAGGGAAATCGAGTATCTGAATCAATCAGAAATCGCTTGTATGCGATTCGATTTCCTACGCTCCTTCAAACGAATAGCATTAGCGATAGCCAATACATGCTGAATTTATCCGCCCCATCCCGGAGATTGGATCTCGTGCTCGACACGAACAATTCCGGAAAGAGAGAACGGCGGGTTCTCTGATTAAGTAAAAGCAAAGGAAGTAATGAAAATGCAAAATATGAATAAGAAAACGAGCATGCTGATTGCACTGTTTCTAGTGTTGATGACTGCATCTGTCGGTGTAACCGCAGATGGAACTGACCCACTCGACGGCTCCGACGGAGGCGCAGATTGGGACGGTGATGGTTTAACCAATGCAGAGGAACAGCAGCAAGGAACCGACATGACCAGAGCAGACACCGATGGTGACGGACTGCCAGACGGATGGGAGGTCAATCACGGCCTCAACCCTAACTCTGGTGGCGACGCCAACGCTGACCCTGACGGAGACGGTTTGACGAACGCCCAGGAATACGCACGTGGGACCAACCCAAATAGTGCAGATACCGACGGTGACGGCAAACCTGACTCCACTGACGCGTTCCCGAACGACCCCAATGACGGCGAATCCTCGGACCAGGACGGCGACGGCATCCCAGATGCCTACGACCCAGACTACCAGGATTCTGAAACCGGCAGCGGAAACGGCGGAACTAACGGCGGTGGCGAGTCCAACGATCAGGGCCAGGGCGAACAAGGCCAGGGCCAAGGTCAAGGACAAGGTCAAGGACAAGGTCAAGGACAAGGTCAAGGACAAGGTCAAGGCCAAGGTCAAGGCCAAGGTCAAGGCCAAGGTCAAGGCCAAGGTCAAGGCCAAGGTCAAGGCCAAGGTCAAGGCCAAGGTCAAGGCCAAGG
>DASCRU010000102.1:0-9930 GCA_034400015.1 Candidatus Thalassarchaeaceae archaeon
TTGAAACGTTTCGGATGGATATGGATTCAGAGGAGATGAACCAACTTCTTCAAGAAATCATACTTGATTATGGCCAAAAGGGACCCATTCATTCAGGTTTGAATAATGAAGAAATCAAATCTGCTCTCGGCCCCTTCACTTCAGAAGAACCAGGGGGAGTGTCTGCTGTTGAAAACGCAATACGGGCTTATCTCAAAACATCTGTACGCACTGATCACCCTGGATTCTTACGTGCTTTTTGGGGTGGTTCAGAACCAGCATCTGTGGTTGCATCCCTAGTGTCTGATATTCGAAATACTACAATGCATTCCTATGCCGTAGCCCCTTCAGCAACAATTATCGAAACTGAGATGATTAAAGCAATCTCTCAACTTGCAGGATTCCCCGGATTTGGAATATTCACTACCGGGGGGTCAAACAGTAACGAGATGGGGTTCCTTTGTGCTAGAGAAGATGCATTGCCAGGATCCTCAAAAAAAGGAATTGGAGGGGAACGTCTCTGTGCATTCTCTTCAGCAGAATCACATTACTCAGTTGATGCGGCTGCAAACATGATGGGGATTGGAACTGACTCTCTAATCAGAATTCCTTGTTTGAACGGGGCAATGGACCCTTCTGCCCTTAATGAAGCAATCATCGAAGCAAAGGATAGAGGGGATTGCCCATTTATTGTGCTATCTACTGCAGGGACTACTGTAAGGGGGGCCTTCGACGACCTTGATGCGATTTCAGATATTGCGCAAGCCCACGGAATTTGGCACCATGTAGATGCAGCTTGGGGCGGAGCAGTTCTTTTCTCAGAGAAATATAAATCCCTTCTCAAAGGAATAGAAAGGGCGGACTCATTTTCATTTGATGCTCACAAAATGCTTGGTTCTTCCATGGTTTGTTCAGCATTTATTGTTCAAGATGAAGCGATTCTCCCCCGTACCATGACACATACAAATCAAGGAGACTACCTTTTTGACGATCCAAATCGAGAATTAAGTCTTGGAAGAATTTCACCCCAATGTGGTCGTCGAGCTGATGCCTTGAAACTATGGCTGACATGGCTGGATTTAGGCACAAAGGGGTTAGGTGAACGGGTTGAATCTTGTCTTGATGTTTCAAATCATCTTGCAAATCTAGTGGCAGATCATCAAGATCTTACCCTTGTTTCTCATTCGTTCTCCAATGTATGTATTCGTTTTAATCCTCAAAATGGTGAAACAAAGGAAGAGGGAGATCTGCGAATTAGAACAGCACGAAACAATATGGAAAATTCTGGCAAAATTATGGTTCTAGATTCAGTCCTAGATGGACTTCTCGTTATTCGATTTGCAGCATCGCATCCAGGCGTGAATAAAGCCGCTGCTGAGCAATTTCTTTCTGATTTACTTGATGCTGATGAATAGTGTTCATTCGGATTCATCCATTGTAGAAAATCTTGAATTTTCTCGTACTGAAAGATCATTCTCACGTTGTTCAATGGTATTTCTAAGAACCAATCCATGGTACACCTTCAAACTTCTATTCCTAACCAATTCATTCACTTCCACCTCAAGTTCACCCAAACGTGTGGGATCATTTTCAATCTGAATTAGTGTATTGATTGTGTTAAATTTTCTTCGACGTGCAACGAAGAAGAAAACATAGACTGGAATAAGAGCAATTGGAATTACTAGTTCTCCAGTTAACACGGAAATAAACCAACTTAGAGAAATCTCGATTTCACCCTCATCAAATTCATCATCAAAAGTCAAACCACCATGATAGATAATGCCTGTCTGAAATCCAAAATACTGGTTCAAAGGTGTTTGATCAATATCTAGATGATTTGAATTCCTTTCTATTTCTATTTCATCTGGCCATCCATCGTTATCATTATCGTCATCTAGAACATCTGGAATGGTATCAAAATCTACATCGCTCGGTGTAGAATCTGCACTGAATGGGTCAAAGAGATTCAAACCGGTGGAAGCTGCCCTCTCCATCTCATTTCGGATTCCATCGCCATCTGCATCGTCATCGTACAAATCGGGGACATAATCACGATCAATATCGGAACAACCTTTCAGAATGACCTTGGATTGTCCTGGAGTAAAGGGGCAATCATCCGAATCCTCCAACCCAAAATGATTTGGATACCCATCTCCATCTGTATCCAGCCATGAATCATTTCGAGAAGGGAAGGCATCAGCGCCTTTGGAAACTGTCCAATTTGAATCAGGATTGCTGTATCCATCACCATCGGAATCTAGACACCCCAAACGGTCGAAAGTTGAATTACCCCAAACATCTGGACAATCATCACCATTTCCGTTTTCATCAAAATCATCACCATCTACGTTGCCGCTAGCACTTACTAAAGGGATTGAAGCAAGAAAAACAAAGCATGTTGCCCATAAAAACAAACGTCGCATGATTTCAGGAGGATGGTCAAAGACATGAAACAAACGGAAAAATGGTTCTAGTTATGCCGAAAATCTAAGTTGGAGGGAGAAATGCCAACATCATGATTAGAAGTTGGTTGGTGCTAATCCTCATCCTAATTGCCCCTTTGGCTGGATGTACTGGGAACTCAAATGATTACGAAATGCTTCCAGAATTCACAGTTCTGACTGAAGGAGAAAGCGTTTCTTATTCTAATTTCTCAAATCAACCATATGTTGTTGTCTTCTCGGCTCAATGGTGTGGAACTCCTTGTCACAACAATATGCATAATCTGAATCTAAGTGTGCCTGGTATCGAAGTATTGGTAGTCTCTACTGATATTGATGAAAACCCAAATGGCGTTACATTGACCATGTGGAAAGAAAGTGTAGATGAGTATGACGATAATAAAGAATTTAATCAGACATTAGAGTATACATTTTCTAGAGTAAATCCGTCTCAGAATTTCGCTACAGAAATGGGAATTGATGCACCAGGGACAGTAATTTTTGTGGATTCAAATGGATATGAAATGTTCAGACAAGTTGGATCATTTGGAGCTTACAATGACGAAGCAACATTGGACACAATCAAAGGACACTGGGATGAAGCTGTTCAAGGTTCGCAATGATGTCAATTAGTCGACAAATTCCTTAGAACTGTTTGAAGAATGCCTCCATTTCGATAATACTCTACTTCTACAGGAGTATCTAGACGTACCACTGCATCAAAAACAATCGAAGTCCCATCCGACTTATGAGCAGTTACAGGGATTGTACTGAGTGGAACCAAATCTTCGCTTGCAGGAATGTCGAATGTTTCAGAACCATCGAAACCATGGCTTCCTGCGGATTCACCATCCTTGAATGTCAATGGTAAAACCCCCATCCCTACAAGATTACTACGATGAATACGCTCAAAGGAAGTTGCAATCACTGCCTTGATTCCTAGAAGAAGGGTTCCTTTTGCTGCCCAATCCCGACTACTGCCGGTTCCATATTGTGCCCCTGCAAGAACAACTAGAGAAGTTCCTTCATCTTGGTACCTCATACTGGCATCGAAAACAGATGTGACATCGCCTGAGGGAAAGTGAGTGGTAAATCCTCCTTCGGTATCTGGAGCCACCTGATTTCGAATTCGGACATTTGCAAATGTACCTCTCATCATTACCTCGTGATTTCCTCGACGGCTACCGAAGGAATTGAAATCTCGTGGTTCAACCCCATTGGAAACCAAATATTCTCCAGCAGGACCTGACTTAGGAAAAGCCCCGGCGGGACTGATATGATCGGTAGTTACTGAATCTCCAAGCATAAGCAATACATGAGCTCCCATTACAGGATCTATTGGTAGTGGTTCCGGCTCTATCCCTTCAAAGAAAGAGGGGAGCCTAACATATGTTGAATCCTCTGCCCAAGGATACAACGGAGACCTAATACTCTCGATAGAATCCCATCTTGGTTCTTGCATTACATCTGCATAACGAATGCGGAACATCTCGGGTGATATGGATGAAGACACAACATCTCGGATTTCAGCATCACTAGGCCATATATCTGCAAGCATCACAGGAACTCCTTCGGAATCGATCCCAAGAGAATCTGTTTCAAAATCTATGTCCAATGTTCCAGCAAGGGCGTAAGCTACAACCAAGGGTGGGCTTGCTAGATAATTCGCCTTGACCTTCTGATGGACTCTGCCTTCAAAATTACGATTCCCGGATATTACTGAACCTACAATCAAATCGCCTTGATCGATTCCTCCCTCAATGTGTTCATCTAATGGTCCCGAATTTCCAATGCAGGTAGTACATCCGTAACCAACTACATTGAATCCCATTTCTGATAAATCAACAGACAATCCGGCTGCATCATAATATTCAGTCACTACTCTACTTCCAGGAGCAAGGCTGGGCTTGACCCACGGCTTCACTTTCAATCCACGAGATCTAGCATTCCTAGCCAACAAACCAGCGGCAAGCATGACACTGGGATTGGAAGTATTCGTGCAAGACGTAATTGCAGCAATCACAACATCGCCATGACCTAATTCGAATTCATCCCCATTTGGATCACTTACTTTCACAACTCGATTACTTTCCGACGTAGCTACTCCGTGACCCTGGTGCCCAATCTCTGCATTGAGGCTTTCACGCCAATGGCCCTTCATTGCTGAAAGATCAACTCTATCTTGAGGCCTCTTTGGTCCGGCTAATGCAGGTTCTACATCAGAAAGTTCGAGGTGAATAGAAGAAGTAAATTCGGGTGTTGAAGAATCTGTAGTCCAAAACATTCCTTGGGACTGAAGGTAGCTCTTTACATCAGCAATATGGGTCTCATCTCTACCAGATAATCGCATGTATTCCAACGTTACATCATCAACTGGGAAGAACCCACATGTCGCACCATATTCTGGAGCCATGTTGGCAATAGTAGCACGGTCAGGGAGTGAAAGATTGGAAAGTCCTGCTCCATGAAATTCTACGAATTTTCCTACTACACCATGTTCGCGCAACATCTCAACAATTCGAAGAGTCATGTCTGTGGCAGTGACTCCAGGTCTGAGTTCACCCCTTAATTCGAAACCAACTACTTCTGGCAACAACATGTAAATTGGTTGACCCAACATCACTGCCTCTGCTTCAATGCCACCAACACCCCATCCTAGAACTCCTAAGCCATTGATCATGGTCGTATGACTATCTGTTCCAACCAATGAATCCATTACCCAAATTCCTGCTTCTTCTCGAGCAACACTAGCCAACCATTCCAAATTCACCTGATGAACAATCCCTCTCCCTGGAGGAACCGCACGGAAGTTATCCAAAGATTGTTGACCCCACTTCAAGAATTGATATCTTTCCATATTTCGCTGATATTCAATTTCTAAATTGCGTTCTTGGGCGTCAGGGAATAAACCCGAAACATCTACCTGAACACTGTGATCAATGACTAGATCCACTGGTACCTGTGGATTGACTTTAGATGGGTCGCCCCCCAAAGCTACCATTGCATCTCTCAAGGCGGCTATATCGACGACTGCAGGGACTCCTGTGAAATCTTGTAGAATCACTCGACTTGGCATAAATGGGATTTCTGCAGGAGACTGGGTTGGAGACCAAGATGCAATCCGTTTGACGTCCTCCTCTGTTACTAGGAAACCGTCACACTTGCGCAATGCGGCCTCCAACAAAATTCGAATACTGTAAGGCAAAGAGGATAGAACCGTATGGCCACTTTCCTCCAAAGCATAGAGAGATGCAAATGATGCATTGGAACCATCACTTCTCTCAAACTTGCGAATCGCATCAAACGGATTTGAGGTAGTCATGGCACTCACCATCCCCAAGCAGAAGAGTGGCGCCCATCAATCTGACTCAAGAAATTACAACACTTTCCAATGTGACTGCATGAACTGGTGTAGATTCGGATTGACCACCTGTCTCGACTTGGCTAATACTCGTGATAAACGAGCATCCAGAAGTCACAGATCCGAAAACTGTGTGCTGACCATCGAGCCAGTTAGGAGTACTATCCTCAGGAATCAAGAAGAATTGACTTCCACCAGTGTTGGGATTGCTAGTCTTTGCCATGGAAATGGTACAAGGGAGGTGCAAAAGGCCATTATCGGCTTCATCAGGAACCGTATAACTAGTCGGATTCGGACATGGAGTTGCAGTTTCTGTCCCGTCACAAAAACCGTAGAATTCTGCAGCATGGCCGCCAGTTCCATCTCCATTGGTGTAATCACCACCCTGAATCATAAAATCATCAATTACTCGATGGAATGGTGTATTATCGAAATCGCCACGCTGTGCTAATTTGACGAAATTATCTACATGAACAGGTGCTGCATCTCTGTTTAAGTCAAGTATTACCACAACCGTTTGACTAGCTGTGGATCCTGCAGGAACATACGAAATTGTCATTTGAGCGATGTCTAAACCAGAAGACGTTGGCTGATCAGATTCTTTTCCAGAGTTGAATAAATCTGAAAGATTCAATCCTTCATCCATATAGCGCAATGAAACAAGCAATAACATTCCAACCACCACAATTGCAAAAATTCCGTACACTGTAGGCGCCCCATCATCAACAAGGCGGAAGCCACCCATTCCGATTCCTCGCTCATCCATCTCAGAGCGTACGCGATTCATTCTCCTACGTACATCCTTCCCTGCACCCTTATCCAATGCCTTCTCATAATGTCTTATCGACTTACGATAATCACCTGAACGACCTGATGCTGTTGCTTTAGATGCCTGTGCATCTGCTACCAAAGACCAGGTCTGGTGGACGTCCGCATCCTTAGAATTAGAGGCCCAAATTTCTCGAAGTGAACCTAGGGCAGCTGCATAATCGCCGGAATCGATAGACTCCTGAGCATTTGACCATCCTTCCTTGACTTCCTGTGGTGTCGCCATAAGGGGTGGGAAACGCCCAGCCTTCAAAACGGCAACGGATGAAGTAATTCTCTAGAACCTATGAATCGACTCTTAGCGGCCGAAAGGCTAAGTCATGCGCACCCTCGCACCGACACACCACAGGTGGTCGAAACCGAATGGATGCCATCGTCAATGATTTCACTTTAAACATAGCAACGGCAAATGGGACAGGATCCCAGTCAGCCAACCTTATCCTCCTACATTCCATGTTTGAGATGGGAGTCCCAGTTAGTGGAAAGAATCTATTCCCAAGCAATATTTCTGGACTGCCCACGTGGTATATTATTCGCGTTTCAGACGCAGGATATCAAGCACCAGGTAATCGAAATCACTTCCAAGTTGTGATGAACAAAGATACATGGTTTAAGGATGTAAATGGCGCTGAACCTGGCACGATTATCCTATACAATGAAGATGCAAAAATGCCTGTTGATAGAGATGATTGTCTTGTTTTCGGCATGCCCATGTCCAAAATGGCTAGAGGAATTAATCCAAAGATGGCAAAGCGAATCGCTAACATGTACTATGTAGGCATAATACAGCATCTAGTAGGCATCGAACAAGAGGCATTAGAACGAGCAGTTAATCGCCAATTTAACGGTAAAGCATCTGCAGTAGAAGCGAATCTTCGGGCAATCGAAGAA
Source organism: Candidatus Thalassarchaeaceae archaeon (assembly GCA_034400015.1). GTDB lineage: Archaea > Thermoplasmatota > Poseidoniia > Poseidoniales > Thalassarchaeaceae > MGIIb-N2. The sequence continues at coordinate 7,501 of DASCRU010000102.1, forward strand.
GGAAGATTGTATGCTGCAGAGAACATTGAATGGGACCAACCATATACACTGGAAAATCGTGAGAAGGTCGAAGGACAATTCTTGGTTGACGGTAACGAGGCTGTTGCCCTAGGTTCTATCTATGGGGGGATTAACATGCTCTCATGGTACCCAATTACACCATCATCTTCCATTGCTGAAGGGATAATCCAATGGTTACCTGAATTAAGGAATACTGAAGATAATCTAGCAACATGTGCAGTAGTTCAGGCAGAGGATGAATTGGCGGCTGCAGGAATGGTAGTAGGAGCAGGATGGGCAGGAGGACGTGGAATGACATGTACATCTGGACCAGGAATTTCTCTAATGTCGGAATTTGTGGGACTTGCTTACTTCGCTGAGATTCCTGGAGTCATTTGGGATGTCAACAGAGCGGGCCCATCTACAGGATTACCCACCAGAACTCAGCAAGGGGATTTGAATCTCCTTAGAGAAGCTAGTCATGGAGATACTGAGCATATTGTTCTAATTCCAGGGACTGTCGAAGAATGCTTTGAATTTGGATGGAGAGCTTTCGATTATGCAGAGCGATTTCAGACTCTCATATTCGGTTTTTCGGATTTGGATTTGGGGATGAATAACTGGGTTTGTTCAGGTTTTGAATATCCTGATGAGCCAATGGATAGAGGCAAGGTTATCAGAACTCAGGAACAGATGGATGCAGTAGAAAACTATGGACGATATCGAGATGTCGACGGAGATGGAGTGCCCTACAGAACCTTACCAGGTTCTGGTTTAGATCCGATTCTTTACAGAGGAACTGGGCACGATGAAGATGGAGCTTATAGCGAAGATCCAGTGGTTTACCGTGAACTAATGAAGAGACTAAAACGCAAGACAGATAATGCAAGAGATATGCTTCCAGCACCTTTACTTCGTGAAGAAGATGAACTTGAGATCGGAATCATATACATGGGTTCGATGGAGAATACCATTCAGGAAATTGATGACTTAATGGAGGAAACAGGAATCAAAGTAAGTCAATGTAGAGTCCGGGCTCTACCTCTTCACTCCGAAATTGAAGCATTTGTTGAACGGCATGAGAAAGTCATCGTCCTTGAAATCAATAGAGATGGTCAGTTGTATGGGGTCTTAAGGAAAGAATTGCCAATTCACTTGGTCCCTAAGGTGATTAGTGTAGCATATTCTGATGGTCTTCCACCACGTGCAAAATTCTACGCCGACAGAATCCTACGTACGCTAGAGGAGGCGAAAGAATGAGTGATGAAAAACCTGCAAGAGCAGTCAAACTCAATGTAATTCAACTTCCCAAAACAGATTATACAGGGGGTCCTTCTTCCCTTTGTCCGGGTTGCGGGCATGATCAGATCTCCAGCGTAGTAATACAATCATGTTGGGAAAACGGAATTGAACCACATCGCATTGCCAAGATGAGTGGAATTGGTTGTTCATCGAAGACGCCTGCTTACTTCTTAGGAAAATCACATGGATTCAACACAGTACACGGGAGGATGCCTTCCGTCACCACTGGAGCCAACATGATTAACAAGAATCTCGTATACCTTGGAGTCTCAGGAGATGGTGATTCAGCCAGTATTGGAATTGGTCAGTTCATCCATGCTATTCGACGAAATCTGAACATGGTATACATCATTGAAAATAACGGAGTCTATGGTTTAACCAAGGGCCAATATTCTGCCACTGTTGAAAAGGGATCTAAGAAACGCAAGGGAACCCCCAATGAACAACCTCCAATTGATTTGTGCAAGTTAGCCATAAATCTGGGTTGTGGGTTTGTTGCTCGTTCGTTCTCGGGTGCCAAAAAACAGTTGACCTCCCTAATGAAGGCCGCTTTGAGCCATAAGGGGATGGCCATCATCGACGTGATTTCCCCCTGCGTAACATTCGCAAACAATGACGAATCTTATCGTTCCTATGGATACGTCAAAGACAACGAAGAAGAACTTCATGGACTCGATTATATTCATCACTTTGAACCCATAGCAGAAGTCGATATTCCAGAAGGTGAATTTGAAGACGTCAAATTATTTGATGGTAGTACTTTGCGATTAGAAACAATCGACGAGAGCTATGATTATACTAATCCAACAGCAGCCTTGGCAGCATTGCATGATGCTGAAATGGAAAAGAGGCACATCACTGGGCTCCTACATCACAATACCGACTTACTAACTGCTGATGAAAATCAAGGACTTGTAGATATGGCATTGAGTGACCTTCCGAATGAAATGATGAGGCCCAGTAAAGAAAGGTATTCTGCAATGATGGCGAAATTCAGAATGTGAACTTGCCGCTGCTCTGATATACAGGACTTCGCTCGCCAAACATAGAGCCCCTTAGTGTAGTGGTCCATCATATGGCACTCTGGATGCCATGACCCTGGTTCGAATCCGGGAGGGGCTACTCAAG
>DASCRU010000103.1:0-1566 GCA_034400015.1 Candidatus Thalassarchaeaceae archaeon
GGGGGTCGAGAGGGCCCACTCGGTGGGCCTGGTGGGGGGCCTTGGGGTGGTGGAGCCGTTGGGGGGCCTTGAGGTGGTCCAGCCATTGGGGGGCCTTGAGGTGGTCCAGCCATTGGGGGGCCTTGAGGTGGTCCAGCCATTGGGGGGCCTTGAGGTGGTCCAGCCACAGAGGGGCCCCGTGGGGGCATTGGAATTTCTGAAGGAGGTGAAATCGGTGTTGAGGAAGGAGTTGCAATTTCAGTAGTCATTCCTTGAGCGAATGCAGCCGCCACAGGATCATTTTGGTCGTTTAGAACAATTCCATCTGGTGATGAAATTGCCATACCAAAATCAGCAAGAGCACTTTCAAACACATCTGAAAGCACATCATTACTGGAATCATGTGGAATATTGATGATTTGTTCAATTTCTACTTCAATCCGATAATCGCCTGGAAAAGGGCCTAATTCTCCTTGTTTCCCTTGATGTTCTGCTGATAAAATCCATGCCCCTGGATTCATAGGAAGAAAGTGACCCGCTTCCTCTCCATTTTCTCCAGGAATTTTTGATGATAAGGATTTGAAAATTTGAACCGCTGCCCCAGATGTTTTAATGTTCAGTTTAGGGGATTTCAAGTAATCACTCGTTGGGTTTTGTACTAAAGTCCTGACAAGAATCGCATCTCTATCATCTTCATCGATATCGTCGCATACTGAAATCAGTTGAATGACGAGGTCACCCAACCTGAGCATGGTCGGAATCGCCATAGCGGAAGCACATCCTAGTTGATACTTGAATCCCCCCTTTGTAATGATTATTTGATTGAGCTTCGATGAGCAATAGGCAAAGAGTTTGCAATTGCTACAATACTTCCTGCTGCTAAATCGATTTCAGATTGATGTGTATGCCTGAGATGTATGCGAAGTAAATCCCGATAAATTATGTAAAAATTTAGTAATGGAATAAGATACAATAATTTTCTAATTGAACGAACATCCCAATCTTTAGAATCCATGGAATCTCCATTTTCACGTACAATTGCCAACCCCATCATTCGTTGTCCTAATGATCTAGAAAATAGTAGACCAGTATATCTCCAGTAAAGGAAATGAGAAAGAAGAATCGCAACCCACCATGCCATAGAATGATGAAAATCAGGTGAAGTTAGAATCCCTAAATCCCATGCTAGCATGACTCTAAATTGTCCTTCAAATCGACCCCCTAGAATTGAAAGAATACTCATTACAAAAATGACATCTAAAATGAATCCAGATATTCTTTTGTAGATTGGAGCTAAGATTGTTCCATCAGGTATTTTCCAATGTTCGTGCTCTACCGAAACGATGTGTTTTGCTAGATTAGTCCCTTGATTATGCGTAGAAATCGGCCTGTCCATTATCATCCCTCTTACATTTGCAATAAGTGCCATCCAATGAGGTTTTTTTCTTCTACCCAAGTAAGCCAGAAATCCCAATCTCTTTGATTTCGTAATGTTTTGGGATCACCAATCACGATTAAACCTCTTTTCGCTCTTGTTAATGCAACATTTAGTCTTCTTGAATCATCCAAGAATCCTACATCTCCATC
>DASCRU010000104.1:0-1435 GCA_034400015.1 Candidatus Thalassarchaeaceae archaeon
GCAAACCCTGAGAAAGGAACCTTTGATGTTGGTCCAAATCAGAATCTAATGTATGCCTTTAATCAAACAGGATTACCCATTCCTCTCGCAACTAGATTCGATATTATCTGGCTGATAAAAGATCAAGTTCATGAAGACAACGATGCGACTATCGCTAGACATATTATGGCTAGTAGAATCAAAGGAGTTCCTGAAAGTAAAGTAGAAGAAAATACTTTCGAAAATCCAGTAATGAAGGATGAAGAAGTGACTTACAAAGAAAATACAAATGGTTCAGAATACCTTTCGGTTCCATTCCTTAGAAAATACATCGCATATGCAAAGACTAACCATTCGCCGGTATTAACAGATGAAGCTAAAACTATGATTTTAGAATACTACAAGGAAGCTAGAAATCAGTACGGAAAGGATGCGAATGCACTGGCAAATTCTAGAGAAGAGCAACCGATTCCCATCAGTGCACGTGCATTAGAATCTCTAATTCGGCTAGCTGAAGCACATGCAAGGATGCATCTCCGAAATGACGTGATTGCAGATGATGCTGGAATGGCAATAGCAATCTTCAGCCATTGGAGAGAAGAGGAAGGAGTTGGTTCGGAAGCGGAGATGTCAACCGGTTCATCATATGGACAGGCTCAAATGAATAGAATGATCGTGAAAATAGTCAGAGATATTGTTTCTGAAACTGGTGAAAATGCGATGACGAGTGAAGTCTATAGTAGGGCAAAATCAATGGGTATTGATGATCTAGATGCAGTGGACCGAACATTACAGATTCTAAACCAAGATACTCAAATTCTCATGCCAAGACCAGGTCAATGGCGACCCAATTGAAGCGGGGCGCTCATATCCCTCCTACGCTTCGGAATGCCATGGGAGCCGAGCCAGTAGGATTGGTCGATGATGCGAACTCCCTTGTTCCCAAGAGTCTAGGCTTCATGTGTGGGCTGGAAATTCATCAACAATTGAATTCAGGAAAACTTCACTCAAGACAACCTAGTATGCTCTTTGAGATGGGGATTGAATCCATTCCTCCCAATTGGAATAGGGTTGAACGAAGGTTGAGTGCAACTTCTGGTGAGTCCGGCTCCATCGATGTTGCATCTCGGTTTGAACAAAGAAGAAAACGTTCCTTTGTGTACATTCAATGCCCGAATTCTGGGTTGATTGAATTGGATGATGCCCCTCCATCAGGCCTAGATGACGATGCGTTGGATATTGCCATGACAATCTCAACCTTGCTGGAAATGCACCCCGTCAATGTCCTACAAACTATGCGCAAACAAGTAGTGGATGGTTCCAACACATCCGGGTTCCAACGAACTACCCTAATTGGCACCTCTGGGAAAGTAAGTACGAAAAGTGGAGATGTTGGAATTGATGTGTTACTTCTTGAAGAAGATTCAGCAAGAAAATTAGAATCTCGTTCCACCGG
>DASCRU010000105.1:0-3991 GCA_034400015.1 Candidatus Thalassarchaeaceae archaeon
GTTTCAATCCAACACCTGATATTGTTCTTCAACAGACCTCGAATACACAATCATCCATTTCATTTGATATTGGTGATATGAATGGAGATGGTTGTGATGATGTTCTCTTTGGAATGCCCTACCTAAATTCCAGTAATGGCGGGGCTCGTCTTCATGTGGGCGCTTCTTCTGGATTAGACGCTGTAGCATTTTGGTCATTCGATTCATCAACAACAGGCGCTACATTTGGGTCGAAAGTTGCATTCATTGGAGATACTCATAATGATGGGTATCTAGATTGGGCAGTTGCGGCATCAAATGAGAATGGTTCAGGAAGCGTTGTTGGCCGAGTTTATTTGTTTGATGGAGGGCCTCAACCACCTTCCTCCTCATCTCTTACAATGACCGGTAGTGGAACTAATCTACAGTATGGGTGGGCAATTGAGGCATTGGGGGACATCGAAGGTGATGGATACGATGATTTCGTCATATCTTCTGCGGGTGGACTTCTTGATTTGACTGGATATGGTAAGGTAGAGATTCATTCTGGTAGTTCAACAGGACATACATCTATTCCTAGTACCACGTGGACTAGAGTTCTCCAAGGAACATTGCTAGGATACTCAGTTGAATCTCTGGGAGATGTCAATGGTGATGGATATCGAGACATTGGAATTGGTGAGCCTTATGTTGATACTGCCGGACCAGGTTCTAACGGAGCCATTCACATTTCCTTTGGAGGGCCAAATGGATTCTCTTCAGTATTTAATCAGACAATCCAAGGCCCATCACCTGGTTCAAAGATGGGCTATCAAATTGCAGCCGCAGGTGACGTAGATCGAGATGGATTTGATGATGTCTGGGCAGTAAGGCCAGGATCAGGAGCAACAGGAGATTTAGCATTATTTTGGGGTTCATCTTCAGGCCTTTCTTCAACTCCACGCGTATTCTCTTATTCGGATGTTAGCGATGTTGTACGTTCCGACGACTTTGATGGTGATGGTCAAGAAGAATGGCTTGTGATTGATGATATCCAAATTTCAGTGTTTGAGCATTTAGATTGGGAACAAGTCTCGATTGAAGGCCCCTTTGCAGGTGAATCTAATTTTACGGAATTAGATTTGAATATCGACGGTCTTGGACGTAGCTTAATCGGAGTACAGACTAATTCTGGAATGGTTATTCTAACCCGGCCCGATGAACTTTCAGCATCTACCAGTGAATGGAAACAGATCAAGATTGGAACTGAAGAAGCAGCATATGGGATTACTCAAGCCGGACAAATTCTCGCTTTATCTGTTTGTCAAGGAGGGGCAATATGTTTACACAAAGAAACTGGCTTTGTTGTGTCTACTCATACAATTGAATCAACTGGTATTGTTGGAGCACATCCTACAATTACATCCAGAACCAATACTGGAGGATTAAACATGAGTTACATGTTAGGCAATTCTCTCCTTCGCTTTGCAGAGGAAACAACAACTGGTTATGAAGTAAGACCTGGCCCTGATTTAGGCCAATTGAATGGAACTCCTATCGTTTTGCATGGAAATGTGACTATTTGGAAGGATGATAGGACCTTGAAAGCAGCATTTGAAAATGGAACTGAATGGGATATCTTTGTTATCGGAAATGAATCTGAAGCAGTTGGATTGGGTTTCACTGCTCAAGTTCTACAATGGGATTCTAATGGTCCAACTCAACTTATTGCTGGATTTATTGGAAACGATTCTAAACTTAATATTGTGAAATATGATTTTGAAAATGCTTCTGTAATGAATCAGACTCAATTAGAAATTGAAGGTTTAGATTTAGATTCCCAGATCACTCTTTCACCGATTCTCAGTTATTCGAATAATCATCCAATAATTTTTGTTAATTCTACTGGCCATGGTTCCTATCGCGAATTAATCCTTGAAAATGATACTGATATTTTATCTTGGTATAATGAATCAGTTGAAGGTTTGAACTGGACAGACTCTAGTGGTTTTTTACCGCTCTGGTCTGACTCGATTGGTTCATTCATCCTCCCTGGAAATGTATCCTTGTATGATGGTAATTCTGTAGGAGACTCCCAATTTGTTTTGTGCATTGTAACGGTTTCCTTGCAAACCACTCTTTGTCTAAATACGGATACTTCCAATCATATTGATCCTAGAACGGCTGGAACCAACGGTTTTGGGATTCAAATTAATGGAATGATTCAGACTCCTTTCGGAGTCATTTCAGATGTTCTACTAAATCCATCTGCTGGATTTGATGTAAGATGGGCTGAGCATCATGGTAGAACTGGTTTCATCATGCTCGGGATGTCTATGGGAACCAATGATGCTGTAGCAATTCATTTGGATACTGATTCTGATCGTGATTTCATCCCAGATATTATCGATGAATTACCGAATCAAGGCGGACAATGGTCTGATTATGATGGTGATGGCTTTGGTGACAATTCCGTATCATCTTCTTTTGATGAGTGTTCATCTGATGCAGGTACAAGTCTATTTGTTGAGATAGGATGTGGAGATTTTGACAATGATGGGTGGTCGGATTATTCTGATGATTGTGCAACGGCAGGTCATTCATTTATTGATAGAAATGGATGTAGTGATGCCGATGGCGATGGCTGGTCCAACAACAATGGAGAATATTCTGACGGCGATTTCTCACCCACTAACTGGATGCAAGCACGAGATCAAGATGGAGATGGATTATTGGACAATCATGGTCCTGATTGTTGTGGAATGGATGGTGCCGATGAATTCCCATACAACCCTAGACAATGGGTTGATGCTGACAATGATGGAGTAGGGGACAACAATTCTGATCCTGATGGTGACCAATGTCCGGGGTTATTCGGATTAAGTCAATTTGACCGAGCAGGCTGTGTTGATAGTGACTTAGATGGATACAGTGACCCAACCGAATCTTCCAGTACAGCTAACGACGATGCATGGACAATTGCTGATGGAGCAGATATGTGGCCTTGGGCACCTGATGATACCTCTCCTGAGAACACATGTGGCTCTATTTGCCACCAACAATGGGCAGATTCAGATGGTGATGGCTTTGGTGATAACTCATCTATTGGTGCATTCCTCCGAGATTCCTTCCCATCTGATGGTTGGCAGTGGAATGATACTGATAACGATGGATTTGGTGATAATTGGGATGACCCTGAATTAAATTCGACACGCGGCGGAGGGATTGGACAATGGGTTCCTCAGGCCAATTTGAGTGATGACTGCCCAACAGTGACTGGGAATTCTACTTTTGATAGGATAGGATGTTTGGATACTGATGGTGATGGTCATTCCAGTCAGTATTCTTACGATATTGATGAGAACACTGGCCTTCGAACTTCAGAGAAGGGAGATGCACTTCCAGACAATCCCCATCAATGGCGAGACAAAGATGGTGACGGTTTCGGAGATTTCCCTATGGAGTTGGGAGGCGATCTTTGTCCTGGTGTTGCTGGTGTACTGAACGGATTGGGAGGAAATGGATGCCCGGCACCAATGGATGATGCTGATGCTGACAACGTTGCTGATGAGAATGATGATTGCCCTGGAACGCAATCAGGAGAGATCGTCGATGCTAACGGTTGCTCCTATGATCAAAGGGATGATGACGAGGATGGAGTGTTAAATCCAAACGATGTTTGTTTGAATTCTACTTTTGGAGCAGTAGTTGATGCCAATGGATGTAGTGAAGAGCAGCTTAATGCGGATTCTGATGGCGATGGCGTTAGAGATATCGACGATCTTTGTGCAGATACTTCAGCTAACTTTGATGTTAATTCAAACGGTTGTGCGGATTATCAAAGAGATACTGACGATGATGGAGTAAATGATAATCTGGATCAATGCCCGGATACCACTTCAGGTGCCGCAGTAGATGATGAAGGGTGCGTTTTGGCAGGTGTCGATTCAGATAACGATGGGATAGATGACAAGGACGATGCCTTCCCGACAGAACCTACCCAATGGCTCGATACTGATAATGATGGGTTTGG
>DASCRU010000106.1:0-2763 GCA_034400015.1 Candidatus Thalassarchaeaceae archaeon
TTGGCCTTTTCTTGCTGGTATGGGGTGAATGGCGTAAAAGGCAATGATTTCATTCGTGAAATTCAATTCCTGAGATTACTTTGATACCAGAATGAGTGACTATTTCTAGACCCTTTTCAGAAATTTTTGAAACAACACATGGTTTATTTTTTCGTTTTTTCATTTCGCCTATTATTTGTGTCCTCGATGCGGCAGCCCACCATCTCCTTTGAAGAAATTGTTGATCTACAATTGGCACTCTTGGATGTTGTTCAAACCATGATGAAAGATGTCGATGAAGATGTATTTCCAAACCGTCTAATCCTGAATCGGAAAGACCCTTGATTTCTTTGCCATCAACTTCTCTATCTAATCCATTTATTCCGACTCCACAAGAAACCCATATTTCCTCCCCCTTTGATTCAGCATGTAATAAGATTCCAGCAACCTTCTCTTCGTGCTCTAGTGAGATTATATCATTGGGCCATTTGATTGAAAGTTTAGAATCTCGAGGATTTTTCCACGTAGTTGATTCAAAGCCTTCATTTCTCCATGTGGATATTGCTCCAATTACTGCAAGGGATGCTGCCATGTGCATATATTCTACTCCAAAGTGAGGAGATTCAGGCCCGGAAATTCTCCATGTTGCTGTAATGTCTCCCTTTTTTGAAACCCAGTTTTCCTTGTTTCTACCATATCCTTCCAATTGTTCCTTTGCAATCGCGCATCTGCCTGGCTGATCCTTTTCATCTAGTACATCCATCGTTGTAGCAATCGAATAATTGACGATAGGATCCCATTCCCATCCTTTCCAAAGAGCAATCACCGTGGTTCTTTCTCCTCCATCACATCTTGTTTCAATTGGGCGAATCGACCAACCTTCAGATATTGCTTTACCGAGTTCTTTGTTTGTTTGATCCCCTGAGGAAACCAAAGCAATAATACAACCGTTTTCATGTAATAATCCTGACTTACTACTCAGTTCAAGGAGTAGGCGAATTGGATGAGTTCCTTCCCAAGATAATGCCGCTTCTTCAAGTGGTCCCAGTCTTGATGAATAATTTTCAGGTGCTTCAAGATATGGTGTATTCCATGTTATTACGTCCCAGGGTCCATTCTCATGTGCTTCTATATCTTCGATGCCTTTTTCCAATACTTCGAAAACCCCTGAATTTCTATGATTGCCTCTTGCTGCCACTACTGCTAGAGGATTTACATCGATTCCACATACTTCCCACCCTATTTCTGCCATTGAGGTGCCTATTGCTCCGGTACCCGTTCCAATTTCAAGAAGCCTTCCTGGTTGGCCGCTCAATCGTGAAAGAGCTCGATGAAGTAATGTCGTATCTTCCCTTGGGGGATAGACAGTAGGAGGTACAATCAGTGGCCGTTCTAAACCACATGAATCTATCCAAATCACTTTTGATGATGGCATTTGAGAGATTTCAACTTCTCTTTCTGGGTTAACTCCCATCGTATAGTTTTCAGAGAGTAGGGTTCATGAACACCATAGATGAGAGGGAGACGTCATGTTGGGTCTGTCTAAGGTGAACCGTGCGATTTATGAACCCCCCCTCGGTCCGCAGGAGGCCCAGCATTAGCCATGGGCCTGTAGCTTAGCCAGGTAGAGCGACGGACTTTTAATCCGTTGGCCGGGGGTTCAAATCCCCTCAGGCCCGCCTACTAAGCCGCAGGACCACGGTTTTTGCTAGGTGCGGGGTGTACAAAATGGCGGTCAAGAGTTCCACGAAGAAGAAGTTGATCGAGTTAGGAGTGACCGAGGCTCATGCTTCGGCGATGGCGGATGATACTAATTTGAGTCAGCTCAAAATGCTCAGTGCTGATGAAGTAGGGGCGAGAATTGGCCTTAAGGGAGATGACACAGTTGTTGAGACTTATATGGCAATTCTTCGTGAGCAACCTACCAGGAATCGCAAGTCACGTTCTGTAAAGAGGACTATTAGTCAGAAGTTGGAAGATGAAGAAATACCTGGACATGGCGATAGATTCAATATTCTAAATCATGAACTAGTACCTCATCATGAGTTAGTTTCTGAGGATGATGAAGAACATCTTCTTTCCCCATGGGGCTTAATGACTCTTGATGCAGAGGGAACCCCTCGACTAGCGAAGGAACGTCTTCCTAAGATTTTAATCAATGATCCTGCAGTTCAGGTATTGAAGGAAATGGAAGAGTCCAAGGTAGAGGGTCTTCCAGCAGGTTGGTTAACAAATCGTGTCGTGAAGGTAGTTCGATACAGTAGGTCTGCGGGTTCAGCAATTGCTTACAGATTAATTGTGGAGGCCCACTGAGGGAGGTGTTCTAATGAAGGAAATTATTGAAGCATATTTTAATCAAAGAAGTTTGGTAAATCATCAATTAGCGTCATATGACGATTGTATCCCATCTAGTGATGCATCTGAAGTTCGAATGAACCGAATGGAGAAAATTGTCCGCAATATTCGAGTTGGTACTGACGAGATAATGGAAGATGGTTTAGGGGGGATTATTGCACTTGACGTTCTAGACAAAGATATCAAGGTCCGAATAAAGAACATCAAACTTGGAAAACCTGTTATCAGGGAGGCGAACGGTTCTATTCATGAATCCACACCAGTACAGTGTCGTTTGCGTAAATTGACATACATGAGCCCTCTGAAATTAGATTTTACAATTTTTAGAGATGATAAGCCAGAACCAGATCAAGAATTAGAAGTACATATTGGAAACCTTCCAATTATGGTTCGATCTCAAATCTGTAATCTTCATCCTAAGAACATTGC
>DASCRU010000107.1:0-2687 GCA_034400015.1 Candidatus Thalassarchaeaceae archaeon
GGATTCGCAACCATGGTCCTTGGCTTCCTAATTATTTTTGCATCATTCCTCCTTGGAAGTAGATGGGTAAAATCCCAAGTTCACAAATTGAATCGGCCCGCTCATGAATTAACGCGTGCTATCAATTCAGAATTGACAAGTGGAGAAATTTGTATCCCTGAATCAATTAGAGAATCAAAACTGTACTCTACATTGAGAGATCGAAGAGCGAGCGCTGCAATGAGCAGGCACGAAAAAATCGTAGATAATGGGGAGAAAATGGGGAGGCAGTGGAAATTGTCCGTACCTAACTGGTTCACTGAATCTGAAGAAGAGTAATCATGTTCCAGCAGTATAATCACTATGATACGCGATCTGTGCATCTGTAAGAGTATCAATTTCAAAACCCATCGTAGCAAGTTTTGTTGTAGCGAGGCCCTGGTCTTGTTCTAGTGTAATATCGTGTACAATTGGTTCGAGAGATTTTCCTTCTTTTGCAAGCCGACAAAGTGCAAGATATTGATTTGCGAAACTCATGTCCATTACTTCAGAAGGATGTCCTTCTGCCGCTGCAAGATTTACCAAACGCCCACGTGCAAGCAAGAAAATACTGCGGCCATCAGCCATAGTAAATTCTTCATTATCTGTCCTAATTATTCGAACAGATGAGGATGCAGCCTCTAAATCTTCAATATTAATTTCACAATCATAATGTCCAGTGTTACAGACAATCGCTCCATCCTTCATAGATTGAAAATGACGATCGACGATAACATCTGCCATTCCAGTTGCAGTACAGAATATATCTCCCAACGAGGCTGCATCGTCCATCTTCATCACTTGGAACCCATCCATAATTGCTCTCAACGCAGGTAACGGATCAACTTCTGTGATTATTACATTTGCACCCATTCCCTTTGCACGCATTGCCAAACCACTTCCGCAATGGCCATAGCCTGCAATAACGAATGTTTTGCCCGCAATTAATACAGAAGTAGCTCGAATTATTCCGTCTAATGTTGATTGACCAGTGCCATAGACATTATCAAAATCCCATTTTGTTATTGCGTCATTTACTGCTATCACTGGATAACGTAAATCCCCCGCCGCACCCATTGCCCTAAGGCGATGAACTCCTGTGGTGGTTTCTTCAGTTCCACCAATGACTCCATCTGCATAATCTGATTTCTCTCCATGAACCCGTACAATCAAATCAGCTCCGTCATCCAATGTAAGAGTTGGATTTGCCTCGATGGTTCGATCAATACAGTAGTAAAAATCCTCACGTGATTGCCCATGCCATGCATAAATCGAGTATCCTTCTCGTGCAAGCCAAGCTGCAACATCGTCTTGAGTAGAAAGTGGATTACATCCGCTCCAGGAAACTTTAGCGCCAGCAGCCTCAATGGTTTCAATCAATACTGCTGTTTCTTTAGTAACGTGTAGACAACCTGCTACAATCATCCCATCAAGTGGTTTTGTCTTCTCTGCTTCGGCCTTCAAACGAGCCAAAACAGGCATTCTTGCTCTAGCCCAATCTACTCTTCTCTCACCTGCATCTGCAAGGCCAAGATTGGCAACAGTGTAGTTCTCGCCCTCATCCATGATTTCCCGTCCATCGTCCACCATATCATACCGTCGGTGAGATTCAGCCTAACGGCTGAGGGGCAGGTCCAATTTTCAATCAGCTACGCTATTGTTGAAAATGCGAGGCATATTGCTCAGCATAGGCTCTGGCTGTTTCCTCTGGATAGCCTTGCGCAATTAATTGCTGGACATAAGCTTCCTTTGGATCCATGGTCTCAACTCCACCGAATACAGCTTGTTCTCCGCCACCTACAGCATCATCTCCACCACGGCTACGCATTATCAAAAGAGTAACACCAACAATTGCCACTAGAGCAAATACCAATCCTGCAACAATTAACAGAAGATTCGTCGCAGAACCACCTTCAGTATTCTCAGGTTCAACGACGATTCCGCCACCATCCCCGGTTTCTTCCTCGATAGGAATCAAATTTATCTGAATCTGCTGATAGATGGCAACTCCATCACTACCCTCTTGAATCTTAATGTAAACAGTCTGAGTTACTCCTTCTCCTACCTGATATAGGTCATCTATTCCCAAGGCTAATTGGAAGTTACTACCGTCACCCAAAGAAGATGTAGAGTTGAACTTCATTGCGCCCTTTCTTGCGAATTGTTGAGTTGGGGTCAAGTTCAAATCACTACCTGACAAGGCAACTTGAATCATCAAATCGCCATCCTCAACACCACTAGAAACGGTTCCATTAATCCAAACCAATGCTCCAGATTGAGAATCGCCTTCCTCTGGAGTCAATATATCAACAACTGGTGGAGCATCCCCAAAGTCCTCTGGAACAATCTGGAAGAACAGTCGGTACTTCTCAGAGTCCTTGTTTGCTCGATCCTGTACTGTTAGATCCATTCTGATTGGAGTGCCTGCAGTATTCCCTGTAGGGTCTGCTGTAACGTTCTTGAACGCATACGTGAAATCAGAAGTTGGTCGAACATACTCATGGTATGGACTTCCAGATGGGAGTTGATCATAACGGCGATCGGAGTATATTCTCCACTCGTAGGAAATAATTCCATTCGTTCCATCTGTAGAATCGTTATCTGAACTCAGGGATGCATCGAAGTAAACTCGTCTCTCGCATGGATCATTACTCTTGCCTGGGCATGTA
>DASCRU010000108.1:0-7071 GCA_034400015.1 Candidatus Thalassarchaeaceae archaeon
TCCAATTTGTGAATATGCTCAAGCGTCCACCCCTCTTCCATTAGTCATGCCCCTTCGAGTTGGCACCCCCTCTGAACCATTGAGATTAGCAGTGCTAATTTCAGGCGGGGGCTCTGGAATGGAGGCGTTACTTCATCATGTCGAAGACTCGAAAACATCTTGTCATATTACCACTCTAGTGCTTAGTGACCGCATGGGGGTAAAGGGCCTTTCAATTGCTGAAGATCATGGAATTCAAAATTTTGCCATTCCATTACCTGATTCAAATAATGATCCTTTTTCTAAACGTCTCAAACACGAGGAATTGATTGAAGAGAAATTAAATTCCCATAAAATAGAGGCTATAATCCTCTCAGGATATATGCGATTATTGACCCCTAATTTTGTTTCTAGATGGGAGGGGAGAATATTGAACATTCATCCTTCTTTATTGCCAAAGCACCCAGGTGCGCATGCCCATGAAAGCGTTCTAGCAGCAGGTGATACTGTTTCAGGATGCACAGTTCATTTTGTTGATTCCGGAATGGATACAGGTGCAATTATTTTACAATCACAAGTTCCCGTTTTTTCTGGTGATTCAATAGAAAGTCTTCAGGAAAGAGTAAAGGTCGTTGAGCATCAAACATATCCTATAGCAATAGATGATTTTGCAGAGGGGAAAATTCGATTGACTGATGGCCAGATTATTCGAAAATAAGGTCGTCAGGATAATTTAGATTTCTCAATGCATTTCCGTGTCCTATTTCCTCCTCAATTACCTTTGAATTAATCCTACTAAATTTCCCATTTGTAACCAATTTTCGAAGAGGCATTGCTTCCTTGGTTGAAATCAAATCTTTAAAACGAGTCGAATCAATTTGCATTAGTAAAGGCTCAGGCCCATATTCACTCCAAGGAACAACTCCAATAGATGTTGAATTTGATTTGAATTCCTTCATCATTAATTGAATCGCCTTGGAATCAAACCAAGGAGAATCTACAGGCAGAATCTGAACTCTCTCATTGTTTGGTAAAGCAAATTTCAGAACATCCCAAATTCCATTGCATTCCTTTGGATCAACTATTGTTTCCATATTATTTCCAAAGAGGTGCTTTACCCATTCGGATTGTTGTTGATCCCGTACAGAAACTGTGATATTAGTTATTTCAGCCCCAACGAGATTAGAAATAGCCCATGCAATCAATGTCTTATTATCAAGGAGTAAACTAGCCTTGTCTTCCCCCATCCTAGTCGATAACCCACCGGCTAGAATTAGACCTTGAATCTAATCACCTACCGCATTTCATCTAGACGACGAGTAGCATGTTCGATTTCAGCAAGGAGTTCTCTAGTTCTCTCGATTAGAGTTTCTCTTTCTCTCTTCTTCTTTGCTTCAGATATCCATCTCATGAGTATACCAATATCTTCTGCATCTCTTGCAATTGTCCATTCCAAAACACCCTCTACAATGGGTTCTTCAGCAGGAACAATCGGCTCATTCATGACTCGCCCTTCCCCTCAATGTCTTTGACCATTACGTGTTTAATCGACAATAGCATCTCTTATTCGTCTTAGTAACCCATCTCCATCTGGAAGTTTCACAGTCTTCAATTCGGCCTCCATATCCTCACTGATTGTTTCCTTTTTTGATAATTGATAAATCCCCACAATTCCCAGACATTTCTCAGCAGCAGTTCCATTCAATAACTTCAAACCTAATTCTTCATTAATGTTTGAACAATTAGCACGAGACATTTCTTCTACATGTAGAAGCATCACTTCTATTGGAATTCGTTCTCGTTTTCTTTCAACATGTGAAATTAAATCGACCAATGTAACCCATTTCCAATCATGCATTTTTGTTTGGTTTGGTAAATTTGCTAGTAGAATTGATGATAGGACCAAATCTTCCCTTCCAAATCGCTTCCATAATCTTCCAATAATAATCTCAATCCTTTCAGATTCTTTGATATTTGTAATAATCCAAGATGCAATCCGGCGCAATTCCGGTTCAGGAGTTCCTAAATGAAAAGAATAACCTGCATCTAATCCGATTCGATCAGTAGTAGATTTAATTGAAAGTGCAGGGATGCCGATTGGATAAGCATCTCTGATATGTTGAAGTAACAATCTCGGTTTTTGCAGTGTACGCGCACTTGCAATAGACAGATGATCATCCAGAGGATCCTGCACGGATTCACCTTCTGATGATTTTTTTCATTTTTTTAGTAAATGTACTGACTTCTTCTTCTTCTTCTTCTTCTTCTGGTTTTTCTCTTAATGGTTCGATAATAGTATTAGCCTCATCTTTCGAGAAGTGTAATTCTTCCCTAAGACATTTCATTACTGCCGCTTCATCATCAGATTCATCTTCATTGAAGTGAACAGTCATCCATGACTTCCTATACAAGTCAACACGTTCTTTTCTAGTCATGTTTCTCCCACCATTGATTTCATCCCCATTAAGTACAGCTTTGTAGACCTTTAATGGATCACCATCATCTAATTCTAATTCTCGACCAATAGCAATAATCAATCTTTTTTCTTCCTGAGTAAGCACCCCATCTGAAAGAACAACACGAATGACGGCGGAGAAGACCTTGAGGGTCTCTGGTGCTCCGGTCATGACCATCCACTCAATCTGTCCTCCTTGAAGGCTGTCCCCACCAATATTGAAAAATTTGACCAGAATCGCCGGTGGGTTAATTCATGATGTTTGTTGGGTTCTTGACATCCTAGTCACGCTCACGACCGATTTTCGGTCTCGTGCCCGCCGGATGGCGGGGATTTGTCCGAAGGGACATCTAGTGGGACTGGGTCAAAGAAGGAATTAAGATGGCAGCAGAACCAAAGTATGTGATTGAAGCAAGTATCAGAACCGATGGCACCGTCCAAAGGAAAGATGTCGTAGGGGCAATATTTGGACAGACAGAAGGTCTCCTTGGAGAGAGCCTTCAATTACGTCAAATGCAAAGAAAAGGACGTATTGGACATGTAGATGTTGAGTTAGAAAATCAGAGAGGAAAGGTGCAAGGCATCATCCGCCTTCCGACTATGATTGACCAGGTAACTACAGCAGTAATTGGTGCTTCACTTGAGACGATTGATCGCATCGGACCATGTCAAGCGGTAATCAAGGTCAAGAAAATAGAGAACGTTCGTTCTGCTAAGAGAACTCAAGTGGTCGACAGAGCAAAGGATTTGTTAATTCAGATTGTTAATGCTGGATCCGAAGACTCTTCGAATATCCTCGACGAGGTTCGTTCAGTCTTAACTCTTGGAACTGAGACAGACTTCCATGGGATGACTTGTGGACCAAATGCTGTTGAGAGTAATGCGTTGATTATCGTCGAGGGGCGAAATGATGTTCGAAATCTGTTGAAACATGGAATAAAGAATTCAATTGCTACAATGGGCGCAGGAATTTCCAAAGAATTAGCAGAACTTGCAAAGAAGAAATCAACTGTTACTGCATTTATGGATGGCGATCGAGGTGGAACCTTACTTCTTGTAGAACTAGAGGGAACCCTTGGGAAATCCTTGACTCATGTAGCATTAGCTCCTCAAAGCCGTGAAGTTGAACATCTTGAGGGCAAGGTAATCACCAAGTGTTTGAATCAGAAAGAAGCAGCAGCGAAGGTGGTTTCTAGACTCAAGGCCGATTTAGATAAGCAAGATACTGAAGTTCTAGGAAAGAAGGAAGATCTCACACCAGTTGAAGTTCCAGATGAAGTCCTTGGATGGAAAGAGTCGTTTGATGGGTTGGCCAAGAACAAGGCCTGCTTTGTCCTTGAAGGTGGTGAACTTTCTGAACCGTTAGGTGCGAGTAAACTTGCAGATGGCGCCGAGAATGTTTCTGGAGCCGTTGGTATGTTGTTTAATGGCAAAATCACATCAAGAACACTTGAGATAGCTAAGAGTGCCGGTGTCCCACATATCTTAGCATCATCTGTAAACGAAGATACTCTAGAAGGAGTCGAAGTCTTCGTTCTTAGTGACCTTTGATTAGAGCGCTTTTATTCCACCAGAAATGGAGATAATGCCTTGATTAGAAAGAGCTGAAATCTCAGAAATCAAATCTTCATCACTTTTTGGTAATGGCTTTTCATCAAATCCAATAGGCAATTGAATCCCAGGTCCAGGAACTTCATCGAGTATGTTTTGTAAGCGGTCAATTTTTCCAATTAATCCATCTTTATTTGACCAGCAATGCCTATGTTCACTTCTTACACGCACCCATTTTTCGATATTGTTAAGCAATGGCTCTAAAGTTTGCATTAATTCTTTTTTCACTTTTTCATCCATCTCAGATTCAATCATGGGCATTAATCTGAGAATTCTTTGAATCCGTAAATCTCTAGAACGAGAAGATTGTACTTCCATCGGGTCCATCCCACCAATCCCAAATCGTTCCCTTAATGGGGAAAATGATTGTTGAGAAATTTCGTTTTTCGTTTTTCTTTGTTTTTCAGGAACAATTTCATTGATTGATAACGGACGACTTTTATCCTTGAATTCTACAATTTGTTCCATGAATTTCTTCGTATCATCAAACTCATTAAGTTCAGAATCTTGAATTTCAAAATTTGTAACAATTGTAGTTTTCGCAGCCCCTTCTGGTTTTTTCCATGTAGATTTCTTTGTTCGGTTGTTGTAATAGAATGGCCTTCCATCAGCAGCAATATTTTCAGTCCAATCTTCATCAGTTAGTATTTCATTAATAGATGAATCAGTATCATTTGTTGAAGGATAAATTACTGGATTAATTTTTGTCGAAATATCCCTCATTTTACTTTCCATCATTCTTTTTCTTTCTTTGATTTCCTTACGTTCTATGCTTCGATCTCTTTTGATTTCAGCAGTAGCTAAATTCGCTTCAAATTCTGCCAACGTCCATTGACTAGATTTCTCAATATTCATTGATAGAATAGCAGATCTTTCTAACAACATCGCCAAATGACGTTCTTGCCTAAGCGAAATTTTCTCGATTTCATCTGATTCATATTTCAATGATTCATTGTCGTGCCAATCAACCAATATATTTTCGTAAATCTCATGAATACGTCCAGCATCTATTGAATGATCTAGGTATTCAATTGTTTTAAGAATCACTTTAGTCGCTTCAGCAGAAGGGCGAATCAAATTCATCTGCTCACTAATTTGCCAAATAGATAATTCTGATGATTCAAGAAAATCTGTATTTAATCCAACATTTTTCCAATCTTGTAGTTCAGATTCGATTGATTGTTCTAAATCTCTTTTTTCCATTCCCAATTCTTCTAACATTTCTAACATTTTATCATTGTAATCTACTCTTCCCAACCAATTAGGCGAATCAATCCCAGCTTCATCCAGAAGAACCCTAAGCATTCTACAATTTTCTACCACCGAATCCCAGAATATTTCCATGGATTCTTGGTTGGATTCAATTTCCCAAAATTGTTCTTGTGTAGGAGTTCTTGAATCAAAGATGATCAATCCTCGGTTTTCCCAATCACGTAGTACACGAATAATCTCATCATCACTATTGTTGATATCATGAATTTCATCTTCAATTTCAATTTCTAATTTTTGAATTTCATTCCAATCTCCATTTTGTCTCACATTGGAAATAATTTCTAATCCAACTTGGGCAGCATTTGGCCGCCGATTTCGAATGGATACAATTCTATCTTCTAAGACATCAATTCTATCTTCCAATTCCAACCAATTTGCAGCCTCTTCAAACCGTTGAGAAAGACCAGCCCCCTCCGAAAATTGCACATCCCACCCCTTTCTTTCCAAGATTTTCACCATATCTTGCAGGATTGCCTCTCTTTCACGTTGTTTAGATTCCATCTTTTCTATTGCCTTTCTTACTTGATCTCTGGGCGCAACATCTTCTATAGCTTGTACAATTGCCTTTGTTTCTTTTGGAGAATTGTGATCCATTGATCCCAATCTTCTCATCCATGCAGCCAATTCAATTGAACGACCTTCCATTGACC
Organism: Candidatus Thalassarchaeaceae archaeon; assembly: GCA_034400015.1. Lineage (GTDB taxonomy): Archaea > Thermoplasmatota > Poseidoniia > Poseidoniales > Thalassarchaeaceae > MGIIb-N2. The sequence goes on from DASCRU010000108.1 coordinate 5,968, forward strand.
ATTGATCACGCATTTCCTCAGCAGCTCTTATCCAAGGTGCCTTTGCTACTAACATTGCATTGTATCTTGCTCGAATCTCTTCTAATTCAGAAGGATGTTGTAAGAGCCTATTTTTCATTCCCATTGCAGCATCATCCAATGAATCGGGTGCATTTTCAAGTACCGAAATCAATTCCTTTGCATTGTTAATTGTTTGTTGAACCAACAAAATCGAATCACTATCTGTATTCGAACCTAGAAGATGAGAAACTCCTTCTTGACTAAACCCTTCTTCAATGAAGTGTTGAAGGTATCCAGTCCAGTCAGTCACGCACCCACCTCAAACGTGAATCAACGGTTCGCCATTTGAAGCATGGCTTTATTCAGCATTCAACAACCACTGTAGACAGTTTTGGGCATTAATCCGCAATTGAAAAATAGCAATCTAAGAGCCAGTAAGAGGGAAGCGGCTAAGTGTAGTTGAGTGAGAATTACCTCAATGGAACCTCTGACGAGTGGATTGATTGCTCTATTGGCGATTGTAATCGGAGGTTCAGTGTATTCATTGCAGCAAATGAATGAGAGAATAAATCAATTACAAGAATCATCATCAATTCATGATGCCTTAATCGATGATGATATGTCCACATTAAGTGGTGCTTTGAACAATCTTATTGATGAAGCAGACGCCAGTAGACGCCTTACTGGTTCGGATGTATTGCTGAAATCTCAACATTTAATCGAATCATTAGAGAATGGAAATGAATTACAATTATCTACATTTAATTCTTCATTAAGACTTCTTCTTTCATCATTTCAAGAAGTTACAATTGAAACAGATATCGCTCGATTAGATTCTGTACGTAGAGAACTACTTTCTAACCATATGCAAATTATTCAAGAAAAAGAGATAACCATCAATTCATTATTTGGTCGGAACGATGTCCAATGCCGGATTTTTTCAACACTTTGTAATTTCTTAGGGCACCGTGATCTTGCTCTTTCATCTCTCCTTGAATCAGAAGAAATAGCTCCTCGTCACGAAGAAACTCTTCGAAGATTAGCATCTATTGCGAGAGAAAATGGAGACGATTTATTTCTCCGACATCGATTAGATAAATTACT
>DASCRU010000109.1:0-5872 GCA_034400015.1 Candidatus Thalassarchaeaceae archaeon
GGTTGACCACCGACCATCGGCCTGCTAGTTGTCAACCTGATGAAGCAATTGAAACAGGGAATGTTCAATTTGGATTTGCCCTCGCTGCAACCTTTGGTGCAAACATATTAATGAGATCAATAATGAGAAGAATAGATGGAAAAACCATCATTCCTGGCCCAGTTTGCTACTCTATGCGAATGGGTCCTCAACCAGTTTTCCTTCAAACGAATGAGGTTGTGCCGTTCAAAGAAATACCTCCAAAACGCCCAACAATTAGATGGTCAAATCAAGAAGATGGTGAGTTGCTCAATCAAGCAAAGTTGGGTTTGCCATTAGAAAGAGTTGCGAAACATCATGATAGATCTCCAGGGGCTATTTGGCATAGGCTACTGAGAATTAGTGGAATTAGAGGCACAGGAGATGCAGAAGCGGGTGAATGAGATGGTTTTGACAAATTTATGTGTCGAAGAGATGTGTGAAATGATTCGTTCGGGGCAAAAAAAAGAAGGTGAAATCAAGGAGATGTTGGTTGATCTAGGTAGAGAAAATAGATGGCCAGAAGTCTGGAAAATTAGTCATGCTTTGGGTGTAGAAATTAGTTGGATTGAAGATGCAAAAAACGAGGTTTGGGTAGATATAGGGACAGCTGGTGAGGTAATGTTGAATCCTCCGATTGGAGCTCTTCTACCATTTCGTCTATGGGTCCATACTCACCCTTGGAATGCATATTGGAGTTTGACTGATCGTGATACACTAGCGGCTTATTGTGGGTTAATCCAAGAAGCCCTTGTATTGGGTCATGATCATAGTAAACACACTGAATGTAAACTCCCGTTTGGTGAAAAAATAGAAAATGGCATAAATCCGCTTTCAACATGGACTGAAGAGCCATGCATCCCTTACGAGGTGGAAGAATGAAGATCCATATTCCAAACGATGAAGATGTAGATGATATTCGAAAAAAAGTCGTAAAACATGACTTGGGGATTGGACTGCGAATGTGGTTGAAAAGAGAAATGGATATTGATGTAGATGATGCATTATTGGAATCATTGATGAAATACATCGAAGCTTGTAAATTAGCTAGAATCGAAACCATCGATCTTAAACAAGCAATTGATTCACATATTAAATGGCAAGAAGGCTCAACATAAAGATGAGAAAATAAGACTTGTCTCCTTGATGTGAAAGAATATGTCCACTAGTTTTCCAACCGAAATTGAAAGAACTCATCTAGTTACATGTGTTCCTGAGAATTTAGGTTGTGGCATGCATTTACGTCAATGGTATATTCCTATTTCATCTATTGAAATCCATTCTAACATCTCAATCAATGGCATTGAATTGGTATCAAATATTGCAATAGAATGGATTACAGGAGTTTTTGATGCCATCAATAATGAAGACCACACAATACGTATTAGATTGGATGGAGAAGAGGCGATTCTATGCATCAAAGGCCCATCATATGGCATTACTAGAACTGAATTTGAATGGAAGATTGGGCCCTATTCGATTATTGAGAATTTGGTAATCGACTCTGAATGGCCTATGGTTGAAAAGATGCGTTGGCGTATTCAATACAACGACAGTCAGGTATGGGATTTGGATCAATTCTTGGGATTAAATGAGAATCTTTGGCTTGCTGAAATTGAGCTAGAAAAAGAAGATGAACAATATGATTGTCCCAAATGGGTCGGTAAGGAAGTTACTGGAGACATGCGATTTACTTCAAAACGATTGGCTCATCACTCTTTTTCTAAATTTATTGACCAACAAACGTCACCAAAAACAGATTGTTAGAATTGGTCGGGTTTATATGAGGTGAAGAGCATGTTATCCTCTGTTCGGAGAAATTGGATTCAATAGATAGTAGGTAAAAACGGCGTGAGAATGCACCCTCAAGGGGGAATCTTGATGCACTGCCTACATCTGAGTCCAAAATCCCGGCGTCTCAAACAAAGGAGTGAGTGAAAATGAGTATGGAAAAAAACACCTGTGAAGAATGTGGAAGCAACAACATGTTGCACGATGAGAATAGAGGCGAACACAATTGCGAAGATTGTGGTCTAGTCAAAGTAGATAACATCGAAAGAAGTGATATTGTTCAATTCATGAACGATGATGGTATGATAGAGAGAAAGGTTGGTGGAGAAGAATTGGGAAGTGACCACAAAAAGACGTGGTCTTCAGTTAGAGACGCTTCTGGAAAGCCAGTCAAACTCAATAGTAGAACAAGAAGAAGATTGGGTGCTTTCGATAGAAACTCAAGATCCAAACGTACCGCGCTTCGAACCCATGTTGAAAGAAGAATCGATGCTCCGTGTATGCCTGGAATTAGAATAGTGAAAACAACTGCAAAGAAGGTGCTTTCACAAACTCATTCTACAGAGGAACACAAGAAGCGGATGGATAACTCAAGAGTGAAGGCAGCAATGGAAAAGGCCAATGATGGGGAACCTGTTGCATTGCCATTAAATCAAACCAGGCACTGTCAAAAGACTGGTAAAGACAATCTAAGAAATGGAGATTATACAACAAGAATGGTTTCCATCGCTGCAATGCATGTAGCTGCAAGAATGATTGGAGTAGATTTGAACACGAAGCAGATGGCTGCAGACATGGATGTAGACCACGACCATGTGATGACTGAAAGTAAAAATATTGTAAGATACTTGAACATAGTATGGGAATCTGAACGTATTCTAAATGACCCCGCGTGGAGAATGGCATTATCCCCTGGTCGCCTCGCATTGAGAGATTGGAGTGAATCAGACATCAGGTCTGCTATGGATGCTATAAGGCCAGATTTTGAAGCTACTTTTGGTAGTATAAAAGCTAGAAAGATGATTACTGAACTATGGGCAATGATTGAACATGCAAGAGACCATCAATATCTCGCAGGTGAAAACATTCGCCTCGTTACAGCAAGCCTAGCAGTACGTACAGTCAATGCTATGAATCCAAAGGCCAGACTCAAAGAGAAGATTGCTAGATGGTTGGGAATTAGAACAAACCGATTGAAGAGATTAGAGAGACAATATGGTATCTTGATGGATGGAATTTTTGATTCATATCATGATTCTGCGTCCGCTTGATTTGTTCTATTTATTACTGGTCGGATCCAGTATACATTGTCTCAGGACGTTAAATGAACGATTTCGATTGAAACCTATGGAGGAAATACACATGAGCAACATTACACTGCGCATCGTTGACACCACGGGTCACACCCAAATGGAGAACTTGAGCGGAAGCGAAGTTCTCGAGCAGGTTTCTGCTGTTAAAGGAGATAACTGGGTCTTTGTGGACGGTCTTTTGATCGACCGCAACGAGCTGGCAAACACCAATATTGCAGACAACGCTATGGTTACTGTGACACCTATGGTGATCGCCGGAAGCGTCTAAACATAATCTAAGCCAATTTGGCACAGTGGGACTTTGTCCTAGTTCTCGGTCAAGGAATCGGAATCCCTTTCCTATGGTCGATCTTACTCACGCTTTCCATTTTACAGAGCATCCAATTGATTCGGTTCTAGGAATCGAAATTGGTTTTCCATTGAGTAGTGATGTTATTGCATCATCTAATTCACTAGTGGTGGCTTTACTGGGATCACGGGGGGAATCATCTAACCGGCCTCGATAAATTACTGTCTTCTCTCCATTAACTAAGTAAAATTCTGGAGTGCGTTCAGCGCCATATGCATGGGCTATTGTTTGTACAGAGTCATGTAAATATGGATACGACATTTCTGTAGCACGAATTTTCATATGATCCCAATCATCGCTAGGATAAACAATTGGATCATTAGAATTGATTCCCACAAATCCCAGTCCAGATTCACGACATTTAATCGCAATTGATTCGATTCGTTCTTCGTTTGCTATTACATATGGGCAATGGTTGCAAGTGAACATTATCACGCCACCTAATTTCCCTATCGTTTCATCGAGTGTGACCTTATGTGAGGGTCCATATTCGATAGCGTTGTAGATATCTTTTTGAAAATCTGAATTGGCGTTTGGTAATTCAAAATCGGCAGCAAAATCGCCTGGTTCTAATCCGCGGTTGGAAGACATGTTCTATCCACTCAGATGAATGCATTCAATCTAGCGGCGTTTCAAATCACTTTCTTGTTAAGTGACTCTTCTAATCTGGTTCTTGCTAAGCGATTGGTTGGATCTTGGTGCAAAACACGTCTCCAACAGGCTTCTGCTCTATCCAAAGGTCCAATCTCATGTGCAATGGCTGCAGCATGCAATAGTGACTCAGTGTGTGATGGATCAGCGCTTATGGCTGATTCTAAATCAGCTAATGCTGCTGGTAATGCTCCTTGTTCAATGTAAAACTGTGCTCTCATATGCCAAGCATCTGGATTGTCTGAATTCAAACGAATTGCTTCATCCAATGGAGGTAATGCTTCTTCAGAACGGTCCAACGCACAAAGTGTAGCACCCATTGAAATTAGGGCCGGAACATGCCCTGGTTTACGTTCGATTATTTCACGTAATGCAATTTCTGCCCATTCCCATTTGGCTAAACCCATTAATGCCTCTGCTCTACGTAACCGTGCAAGATCTAATTCAGGATATTGCTTCAACAACAATTCAGAATCTTCGAGAGCTATGGCGTGGTCATTCATTAATACTGCAACTGTAGCTCTATTCAAACGTGCACGCACATGATTTGGATCACTGACTAAAACATCGTCAAAACGGCGGCGCGCTTCATTCAAATTACCATGTTCCGCAGCTATTAATCCTCGAATATAATGCAATACTTCAATGTCTGAAAGTGATGTTTCGGCTTCGTGAACCAAACGTTCTGCTTCTGAAAGATTACCCTGATCTATCTTCAACAAGGCATGTTCAACCAATATCATCGGGTCATCTGAATCCAATCTAAATGCACGAACAATGGAAACTTCTGCCTCATCTAATTCCCCTAGTTGACGAAGTGTTCTAGCGCGACCGACCCAAGCAAGGGGAGCTTCTCGATCGAAGGTTAGTGCAGTATCAAAGAAAGTTAGAGCGCCCCTAACTAATCCTCTATCATGATGGCCGGTACCATCTCTCGAAATATCTGCTTCCCTAAGTACAAGTCTGCCTTTCTGGATATGCATTTCTGAGCATTCCCATGTTTTTGGAGATGCCTCGACCAGTAGATTTCCGGCAATCTCATGATTATCATCTAACATATGTAAGAGAGACAAATGTGCCCTTACGTATCCGTTTTCTGGAGTTATTTCAAGAACAGATTCTAAAGATGAAATCGCTTCATCGAAACGATCTAACTGCATCAACAAATCTGCCTTCATTATCCATTCAGGTTCGCCAAGAGCAACTGCATGAATTGCTGCCTTCAATGCCTCATTGAGACGATTTGGTTCGTTGGATAACAATTGGGCTTGTAAAGTCCATGCAGGACCATGCTGACGATCAATCTCAAATAATTCATTGAGAGCATTTAGGGCTCTTCCAGGTTCACGACGAATAGAATGTAATCTAGCTTTAAGATGCCATGAATTTGGATCAGTTGGGTTAGCTGCAAGGGCTGCATCAACCTCCTCTAAGGCAGTTGATGGATCCCCTGCTCGTTCTCTTAATCCCGCAAGAAGGGCGCGGTCTGCTGCGTTTTGAAGGCCAAGGGCCTCCAACCTTCGAGAATCAAGTTCTGCTGAAGGGTCCCCAATTCTGAATAATAAATGGGCTCGCTCTCTCAACAATTCAGGATCATCGGGGTAAAGTTGGAGTAATTTATCTAATCGATGTCGGAGAAATAAATCGTCTCCATTTTCTCTCGCAATAGATGCTAATCTTCGAAGAGTTTCTTCGTGACGAGGAGCTATTTCTTCTGATTCAAGGAGAGATGAAAGAGCAAGATCACGGT
>DASCRU010000110.1:0-3702 GCA_034400015.1 Candidatus Thalassarchaeaceae archaeon
CCATCCATTCTCCAAAATTCTCGAGAACTTCGCCAGTTTGCTCCCAAGCAGGATTCTCAAGAGCATCAAAAACATGTCCAACAATATCCTCAGGCAATGTATTGAACTCGTTGAATGCAGTGTTCACATACGGTGAATCAGAACTCATCTTGGCAGTCCAAGCCTGACCTTCCGCAGTTTCCAAGAGTTTCTCGTATTGCCAAGTTATGCGGTCAGGAACGTCGTCACCATCTGTATCAATAATGTCGGTCTCCTCCAGTTTGTCAGCCATCTCTGCAAATCGAATAATGAAACGCTGGAATGGAGTCATGTTTTCGAAATCCTCATCCAATAGTGGTCCAATATATGCACCAAGACCATCTGCAACTGCAGTTGCATGATCTGAGATAGATAGAACAGCAATATTTCGCATCAAAGTCTGGATAGCCTCAAATTGACGTTGATTGTTTGCAAGATTATCCAATGCGGTTGTGATATTGTTCCATTCACCAGTTGCAGTCATGGCATCATAAGCGGCCTCAAAGTCACCTGTCCCCTCAAATTGAGTGAAATTCTCAATCAAATCGAATTCAGCGATGTATGGTGGAATATCTTCGAAATCGCTCAGTGAACGTGGAATAGGGAAATCATCAAGATACAACAAAACAGCAACGTGGAAAGCAATTGATGCGGCAGCATCATCTGAATCCAAGAAATTCATTAATTCTTCCAAGAATGCTGCTCCTTCAGACATGTCATATTGGTTGAAACCTGCATCAATCATGTCTTCCCACAAAGCCTGACTTCCCAGTGCTCCTGAACCTCTACAAGCATCATCAACAAACTGTGCCCAACCACCATTGTTCATCACTACAGATTGGAGGGTGGTGAATTCACCAGCAATCTCTGCAGTCGGGTTAGCAACATCCCAGGTATCATCAATACTCTGTAGTACAGTAGCAACCTGTTCGCCAAATAATGCTCTCAATTGCATAACATCATCAGTTGCTCTTTGATTGCCACTCTGTGCAGAAATACTGGCAGCGTAAACACCACCACTAGCTGTGACTGGGATTGTGTAGGTTCCCTTCCAAACCGTTGCCGAAGGATCAAATTCATCCTGTCCTTCACTCTGAAGAGAAATTGTATCTACAACAACGGGGGGATGTGTTGGCGAAGTTCCACTAAAACTATCCAAAGGATCTATGTCTGGGAAGTGGAGAATATCCGCAGTCACAAGAGTGTCGGTATGCGCACCACGAACCTTTGCTAAAACAGAAACATCAGTGCCCACAGTAGCGAATTTCGTGGTAACAAAACCATCTACCTGAAGGACTTCAGAACCGTCAGAAGAAGTGTCATTTGGTGAGACAATTAAACCAGAAACTGGTGCGGCAATTAATAGAAGAACTAGTAAAATCGGAATACGGTATCCTGCTCTCATGTCCCTTGACTTATGGGGTACCTATTTGGAAGTTTAGATTCAATTTTCAAATACAGAAATCTGGGAGAGGGAATTATCTCCAGAATAAAATGAACAGGTTGCAGACGAACTCTCCAAAACGGTTAGAGAACCCGCATCAATTTGAATCTGAAGAACTGGAAGACCTGCCGAAGAAAGAACAGATGAAAGTGGAGAAAGTATTGCAGAACCAGCGCCCTCCATTTTCCATGACCCAGCAGCAGCAATTTCTCCAGGATCTTGAAGACAATTTGAAGAGGTAGGGATTGGAGATTCCGTTAGAGTAAACCACGACCCTAGAAAACCTGCTTCTGATAATTCTAGATTCTCCGGAATGGATACTTCAATTGCTTGGGATGGAGACTCCACGGCAATTGATTCCTCGACTATACCCCGATTCACATTCATCTCGATATCCCATGAAGAAATAGCGTTACAAGTGAAACTATTGGGTAGACATGCCCTGACCAATTCCTCCCCTTCACTGATTTGTTCGGTGAAAAGATTTGGACCCGTCCGTGATGCGTAACCTGAACCGGTTTCAACAAGGAACGAACCACTTCCTTGGTCTACTAACCATGGTGAATACGAATGAATGACGTGAACTATTTGATTGAATGATGATGCACCTGCATCCCAATCCAAATGAAACCATTCCTGCAATAGGAAACCATTTGAATCACGTTCTTCGATATGATCAATGGTCATTTCTGCTTCAATTCGTCCAGAACGGCCTTGATCATCGAACAATTCTGTGATATTGACTGTTCCTGAGATTCTCCTACCTTCCAAATCATAATCACATTTCTCGCATTTTGTTGGTTCTAGTAAACTGACTTCTAGATTGAACGATGCTTTAGCGCCAACATCAAACAAATCCAGATTTAGTGAATCCATGGCAGACCTTGTAGAAAGCTGAATTTGGCCATCCAATGAAGTAACTGGCGCAACAATCTCCTCTTCCTCATCAAAAGACACCTCTACCCAAGTTGTTGCCAAAATCACAGCTGCCAAACATAAGGCCTCAAACCATCGAAATTCGGTTCCCACGAAACAGACCGAAGCGCCCACATTTCATGTGTCTGCCGCTGAAATTGTATCTTTTGACTGTAATTCTCTTTCGGAAGGGGCCAAATATCAGCACTTCTGCGAACAGACCAAGGTGAGTCGACATGGCGGACGCAATGACCCAAGCAAATGATGCTTGGAATCAGTTCAACGAACTCTTGGATTCAGGGACACAGGTCTCGATTCTAGTCAAGATTGGAATAACAATAATGGGAATTATATTCTTGATTCTACTTGAGAAGAACTTCATTCTTCGTCGATGGGAAGGAATAGTTGCTGCAACTGATGCTTCGTGGGATGACAAAATTTTCGGACCATTACGAACACGTATCTATATTTTCACAATTGTTGGTGGAGCGAACATCGGAGTCTATTGGGTTGAAGATGCAAATCCTGGAATCGTAGAAACTGCGGCTCCACTCTTTAATTCAATGTTTATCATTTTGGCAGCTACTCTTGCGAGCGTCACAGTCAAATTCATTCTTCCAGAACTTCTAAATCGATATCAACGTCAATCTTCTGTTACTGTTTCCGGTGGAAACCCCCTATTGGTATTCCTTTTCAGAGCAACCATCTGGTTTGGTGGACTATATCTATCCCTTTCCGAATTAGGAATCGAGTTGTTTGGTGTACTAGCATCTTTGGCTGTATTTTCTCTAATTATTGGATTGGCGATTCAACAAACCTTGGGTAACATTGTCAACTCGTTCATGTTAGCACTGGACAGACCATTCGAAGTCGGTGATCGTATCGAAGTGGATGGAGTAATGGGTACTGTTATGTCGATTGGAATTCTTTCGACAAAGTTACTCACTCTCAAAGAAGAATTGGTAGTTATCCCAAACAATAGCCTCGTTGAATCCACTGTAATCAACTATGCTCGAGGAGGTGGAGATGGAGTTGCACGACGAATTTCAGTTCAGATGGATTTCGGTGTTGGATATGATGAAGACCCAGCCCATGTAAAACAGGTAATGCTCAGAGTTGCTCGTTCATGCCAATATGTCCTTTCAGAACCTCGCCCAAGGGTAATGATGACTGATTTAGGAGACTTCTCCAAGATTTTCAGATTATTTATTTGGATTGGAGATTACAACGATGAAATCGTGAGTCGTGACTATCTAATTGAAAGGATGGATCGTGCCTTTGAGCGAGAAGGTATCGTCATTCCATATCCAACCGCTGTCGAAATG
>DASCRU010000111.1:0-4472 GCA_034400015.1 Candidatus Thalassarchaeaceae archaeon
ATTGTTTTCAGGTTTTCAAATGCATATCTTCGTGCGATTTGGACTTCCTCAGGCAATGAGGGTAAACCATATTCCTCCTTGGCTGTGGATTGAACCAACTCCCAATGTTCGTCACTTCTGAAGTCTTCTCGGTGGAGGACTGATCGTTGAAGAAATTCCGAAGAGATGGTATCACCTCGTAGTAGACGTAGGAGAATTTCAGTAGCTTCTCTGAAAATCCGATTTTTTAAAACTGGCCATGCAGCATCTTCGATTGAATTCCGAGGCACAATGCCGTAAGGTCGAGCCATAAATTCAAATCTACCTGCACTGAAACCAATATGCACCTTTCGAGCATCATTTTGAAGTCCAAGAATTTGGCATAGATTTCCAATCCGTTCAGCCGTAGTGATTGGACCCCCGTTTGCGAGTATGCTTAGTACTGCACTGCCGATTTCTATCTTTTTTGTTCTAGAGAAAGTTGCTCCTGCAAGTTGGAAAAAATCTGTGCAAAGACCAATTTCTCCCGGGAAATGAGGGACAACCGGTTTCAGATTTGTTTTCTGAACTTCTGTAGAAAGATGTGCTTGGGCAATCCAAGCTACTCCAAATCCCTGTTTATCTGCAGCTTCAACTTGGTCGAAGTAGTTGCGCATCATGGTTTGCTCATCAGGCATATATCCCGATGCATCGGGTGTCTGACAGATAGACAGGAATACATCGAACTCCATTGTTTCCCACAGTAGTCCCTTGCACTTCATGGTTCGTGCGTTCAATCTTGAGATTCAATGGCGTCAATCATTGCATCTAATCTGGTTCTCAATGCCACAGGAACCGGTTTTTCTAGATGGATGAATAGCACTACTGCTGCTTGGAGGTTTTCTAATTCCAGAGAAATATCTTCCGTTAGATGCCCCAAATCTGCTAAACCCCAATGGGCAACAATCTGAGTGGATGAATCTTCCATCTCTCTCCCAATATTTAGTGAAGTTTCAAGACGATTTTTAGCTTCATCAAGCCTATTCATTTGGATTAATGAATGGCTAGATAGTGACATTGCGTGTGCGCATTCCAACATTTCTTCTACAGATTCGTATGTTTCAGCGGCACGATCGAAGAATCCTAGAGCATCTTCAAATTCTTCTTGATCCATTGCAACTTCTCCTAAACTATGGAGGCTATTTGCGGCACCAAGATTATCTCCAGTAGCTTCCTTTGACCCTAGACTTCTGACAAATGCATCCCTTGCTCGAACTACATCGCCTATTGCGCGATAATGGATTCCTTCTAACTGGTCAATATTCCCAATTAGTCGTAAATCGTTAAGATCTTCAGCCGCAATTCGGGCTTCTTGAAGGGCCCCCAATAATCCAGCATCTAAATGAACTGTTTTTTCTTCAAGATGCGCTTCTTCTATTCGTTGTAGTGCATCTGTGAGTTTTACACGAGCAATGAGGAATAGTGCCCACGCAACCGATTCAACATTTTCATTTTTCGTTGCTTTCGCATGACCTGCGAGTGCTAGCCTTTCACAAATCTCCATTCTTTCCAAATCCAATGCCATTTCTGCTAGAGCAAGCAATGTTTCTGTGGATACACTTTCTTCAATTCCTTCTCCATTAGCAATAGCTTGGAGCAATGCTGCTGCTGCTTCAGGAGTCAGAGTTTCTTCCATTTTTTCCCCTCAAATAGATCGCATTCTACCGCCATCGACTGCTAAACTGACCCCTCTTATCCCACCTGATTGAGGTAGGCAAAGGAAGGTGATTGCAGAAGCTGTTTCCATAGGGTCGATTAGTCTTGCAATTGGTACCTGTGACATCCAACCCTCGTGAATCTCCTCTTTGCTTCTTCCTGTCTTTTCATGGATAGATGTGGCCAAAGAATCCAAACGATCTGTATTTGTGAATCCTGGAAGAATATTGTTGATGGTAATACATGTTGATAATTCTTGATTGAGAGATTTAGCCCATGATGCCATGGCTCCTCTAAGTGTATTTGAGAGCCCGATATTAGGAATTGGCTCACGAACGGAGGTTGAGATTATGTTTACAATTCGCCCCATTCCTGCTTCTTCCATGGATGGAACTACCATCTGTGTTATGCGATGTGCGGCATGTAAATGGCGTTTGAATGGCACGATAAAGTCCTCAACATCATTGCCTAGAAGAGGCCCCCCCGGTGGTCCCGAGGCATTGTTTACCAAGATGTGAACGGGTCCTTCTTTCAAAATGTTCGAAATGGCCTTCTGAATGGCATCTTGATCTTCTAAATCAACACTCATCGAGCGCACTCCTTCGATAGGTGGAGCTGATCTCGAAAGTGCGAATACATTGGCTCCACAGGCTGCAAGCATTTCCGCAGTCGCACGTCCGATGCCCTTTGATGCACCACAAACTACTGCTCTCGTTCCTTCAAGTACATCGGATGCATACGGTATTTTCATTTTTTCACCTCAGTCCACATAGTGTGCATAAGTTTGTTCAGATAATTTCTGATAGACCGTTTCTAGAATCTCTTGGGGGGCGTTTCGGAAGGTTGGCCATGGACTTTCACCTTGGAGGTGGCGCATCTCTGGCCATTTTCCTTCTACATATGCCGTTAGAGCCTCTTTCATCAAAACACCTGATAGAACAAGTGTCTCGTAGCACAAATCTTCGTAGTTCATTCCTCTTCTAACGGGAACTTCTCTTCTGTGAAGGATTTCCCCAGTATCAATTCCGTTGTCACAAAAATGAGTTGTTGAACCAATAGGGATGTCATGATAGACTGACCATGCAGGAGAAGCTGAACCCCTACAATCTGGAAGCAAGCCTGGATGACTGTTGATTACCCCATCTCTTGGAAAATCAAGAATTTCACCTCGAATAATCCTAGTTCCGCCGAATACGATTAGATCAAGGGACAAATTCGCAATTAGAGGCATTACTTGTTCTGAATTGTGAATGGGTACAGTTGCATGAAGTACTTGTGTTCCTTCCTTTGCTAATTGGTTCAGTTGTTCTTCTATGGTTGGAGCTATAGTGCGCCCCTCAATTCGCTTGAGGAACTTTTCTCTTTCTTCATCACCTATTGCTGAATCTTCGCTGATTACGATTGCTGGAACAAACCCTTGGGAAAGAATTTGACGAAGCATTTCTCTTCCATAGGGGTGTTCTCTAAGAAGAAGAAAGGCGAATACAGGGTTGCCCATATCAGTGTACCATATACAGTGGCCTTTCAACGCTCCCATTATTTCACAAGTGAAGTTGAACCCTTTTCGTAAAAAACGAGACCTCATATGCTTTCGATAAAACGGAGGTCTATGGCGGGAAGGGGACGGACACTTCTGCTGGTTTGTTTGTTTCTGATTTGCCTTCTTCCACAATCTGCAACAGAAGAAGTCACCATAGTACCTCAATTTGGTACTGCGTTTGAAGAAGTATTGATTGCAGATTCTTCAGATGATCTCTCTGATCCCCGTGATCTTGAATTTCATCCTGGAAGAGCCAATCAGTTATGGGTTGCAAATCGTGCAACTGATAGTATCTCAATAATTCATAACACTGGGTTAGAAAGTCAGTATTCTGAAAATAGACAAGATTCCCATCGGAATCATTTCTTAGAAGAAGTGAGCGCTATTGCCTTTGGTACATATCATTCAGAGTTTGATTATCAGTGGGCTTCTGCTCAAGAGACGAGGAACACATACTGTGGCCAAGGAGCTCCGAATAACTTCATGGGTCCAACATTATGGCCTTCATCGATGTCACATTTTGCACGTGAGCATCAGAACGACAATCTCTTAGGAAGCCATATCGACATGAATCACGAATCCCCAGATGGGATGGGGATCGCTCATGATTCTGGAAATGCATACTGGTACAATGATGGATATTATGGGGAATTGGTATACTACGATTTTCAACAGGACCACGATACTGGTGAAGACGATCATTCAGATGGAATTGTTAGACGTTATGCCGATATTTCGTTGACGAGAAATGCAGGTATTCCAGGCCACATGATTCTTGACGATGATACGGGAATTTTGTATATTGCTGATTCTGGAGCCAATCGAATTGTTTGGGTAAATACTGACGATTCTTCTTACAATGTGCAGAATATTATGAATGACAATTCCCGATTAGAACCGCTAGCAGAGTACTCAAGAATCACTGGAATTGAATGGGGGGTATTGGCATCTGGATTAAGTTCGCCTTCAGGAATTGCTCTTGATGGTGATCACCTCTTCGTTTCATTGAATGGAAATGGCAAAATTGTTGCATATGACCTTTCAACAGATGGTAGAAGTGCATCCGAATCGGGTTCAATCCAAACTTCTGCCAGTTCCATAATGGGTCTTGAGATAGGTCCACAGGGGAGATTATACTATGTTGATAATGGTAGAGACGAGGTGTTGAGAATTGACCCTCAGTCAGATGTGGATGGAGATGGTATTTGGGATGGAGAGGACAACTGCCCTGATTCTGCTAATCCTCTTCAAGAAAATT
>DASCRU010000112.1:0-3781 GCA_034400015.1 Candidatus Thalassarchaeaceae archaeon
CCAATGGATTCCCAATATCCAATTGCCACCATGCAATTCCTGCAGTTGCAACCACAATCAACCACATATAAGACGACAAAGAGAATGGGAAATATACGTCAAACCACATTATCAAAAAGAATGGTAAAATCATTACCAACCCAATCATCTTAAGAGAATCTGCCATTGTAATTTCAGAACTGGAACCACTTGACCCTGACTTCTCTCTAGACAACAAACCTCCATCTATAGACGCGGTCTCAACCGCCTCTACTGGCTCATCCGCTTCCTCTTCATCTTCCACGCGATCTAATAATCCGCCTGACATCGATATATTCTCGCCACTCGGAGGTTATGAAACCGTTGGCCAATGAAGGCATACCTAACGGGATTAATCATTCAATGAAGAATTGCCGAGAGTCAAAAGAGAAAGTTGGGGAGTCCATCATCTTCATCTTCTTCCCCCTCTTTAAGGTTCGAACGTCGAGCAATTGCTGCTGCTGCCAAACCAATCATCATTACTGAACCAATCATTTCGAATCCAGGAAGATAGATTCCTCGAATGTAGATAGTCACCATCTGGAGTTGATAATTAGGAATCCCTTCAGTTCTAACTGAATAATCGCTGGTTGCTTGGAACTGCAATTGGTAATAGATATCTGACCATCCCTGTACCTTAGGAGTCCTCAGGATGACTCGTACATTGTCGGGAGGCGCTTGTGCCTCAATCTCAGTAGAAACTTGAGGGAGCGAAATCTGGAATCCAGCGTCCTCTAAATCTTCTCTGTTAGCTACGTCGATATTGAATCGGTCGTATGCGTTACCATCATTGTATACCTTGAAATTAAATGTATAGTCGACCTTAGGTCTGAGTTGCTTGAATGGCTCATCTGCTTCTACTCGGAGACGAGAAAACTGCTTGATTACTACAAGTACAGATGTTGTCTTTGGAGTACATGTGCCGCAAGGAATTCCGGTTGCAGTATCCACACGTGCAGTAATAGATACTGTTCTCTGCCCCTCTGCCATTCTTTGATCTCCTCGCACTGATACCTCGAATGTGACTTCTTGTCCGGCTCCCACTGTTACCGTTCCAGGGGCCGCATATGCGAGACCCCCTGCAGTGACTGTAATCGCCACGTTTTCAGAATAAGCGGTTGGATTGTTCAATGTACAGTATGTTGTACCGGTTCTTGCAGCGCCGGGGAATACCTCGATTGGAAAGTTAGCAGGAGAGCAAATAATACCAATATCTGGATTCGGGGAAGCCTGTGCCGTAACA
The DNA here is from genome assembly GCA_034400015.1 of Candidatus Thalassarchaeaceae archaeon. GTDB lineage: Archaea > Thermoplasmatota > Poseidoniia > Poseidoniales > Thalassarchaeaceae > MGIIb-N2. The sequence continues at coordinate 1,262 of DASCRU010000112.1, forward strand.
TTTCCTGCTGCTCCAGCCCACATGCTGAAACTGTAGATTATACAGAAGAACAAAACTGTACGGACTGACTTCACGCTCTCACCAATACTCCGTGGTGCCCTGCCCCATATTAAGAAGTTGGCCCCTAAATGTGGACCGCGGAATACCATTACTCAAAAGTCATCAAAATCGACGAAATCATCGAATTCATCATCAAAAGCAACAACTCTCTTTCTACGTACCGATCTTAAAGCAATGAAAATGACGAGTACAACAATCAGTACTCCTGCAACAGATATCCCGCCATACAATAGAGCGGTTTCATCACCCCCGATACCAATCAAAGGCTCCGGGGCACCGTCTGAACGAAGATTGAATCCTTCCGAAACAAAAATCATACTATCGGACTTAGAAGTCACGAGTATGGATACCTGAATATCTGTGGCAACAACATCTGATGACGCTGAAACTGTAAATGCGAGTGGGATTTGTTCACCCGGTTCTAACTCGTCTGTATCATTTACACTAAATTGGAAGCCCATGGATTCTAACGCAGTCATATTCTCAATCTCTATAGAGAATTCATCTGGCGCATTTCCCTTATTTGTAATATCAATTGTAACTTCGCCACTTTGATCCATATCAAGATTCAATGTACCAGTTCTTGACGCCACAGATACAGATGCAAATTGAAGAATCCGGATATCGAACGAATCAGAATCTTCTCCACAACCAACTGCACATGGAAGCCCGTTAGCTTGAGTTACAGTTGCATTCACATCTACTGATCTAGAACCAGGTGATTGAGTAGAATCTCCTCTGAAAGAAATTTCTATATCAATTTCATCACCGGGACCGAGACTTACACTTCCGGGAGCAGCGACTGTTAGGTCACCGGCAGAAACTGCAAACTCCACGGTCTCAGAGTGCAGACTATCGTTGGTAACAGTACAGGTAACTACAGTGACCATAGTGGAACCTGGATAGACTTCAATCTCATGTGGGCCATCTCCACATTCAATGGAAACAGTAGGCAGGGGCGATTGTTGAGCACCCACATTTGGGATCATCAGAATGAGGATCGATAACGCCAACAACCTGTTCATCATGATTCCCGAGGACCCATTCTTTTGAATCCCTTTCCCCGAAATTGGTGGACCCGACCGGATTTGAACCGATGACCACCGCGTTATGAGCGCGGCGCTCTAACCAACTGAGCTACGGGTCCTATACTGACCTGAACGATTGAGGGTCATGAATCTGTTCATTATGTTCCTAGTGTACTCTTTACGACCTCTTCACAGGCTGTACGGACACTTGCAGGAACGAAAATCATCGTATCATGAACTGTCTCGGTGATTGCAGCCGCCACAGAAGAAACATCTGCTATATCACGGCCATCAACGAGTTGAATCCCACCTTCATATGGACGATACCCCACATTCGCTGGTCTAGCGATAATTAAATCTCTAACAGGGTCAAAACCTGCTGCTGAAATTTCTGCCGAAAGAGCAATCATACATCGTTCAACATGCGAAGGAGTTAGCCATGGAATTCTAATTCTCTTGTGAAATGAATCACGAGACAATATGCGATTTACCCAAAATGTTAGTTCTTGATCAGAAGAACCTCTCCATGAAGAGATGGCAGAAGAAATAACTGAATCGTCAAGACTAAGGTAGCCATTTGCATCCAAATTTGGAGACAGCAACATTCCCTTAATCGCATCATTCATCTCTAATTTACCCTGGGTGGCTAGTTCGCGAGCTCTACGCAATACCTTTCGATGGTATTCTGAAGTCAAGATGTTTAGTTTATGGAAATAGACCAATTCATACATGTGCAAACGTGTAAGCAAATATGATTCAACGGCAGGAACCCCATTAGGATGCAAACGTAACGAACCATTCTCGTCAAGACGCAAAGAACGGAATATTCGTTGAACATCGTATGTCCCTACATCTGCCCCAGAATGATATTGGTCCCTGAGAAGATAATCCAATCGATCAACATCCAACTGGCTACTCACAATTTCATGTAACGCAATTGGATGTACTCGGCCAGCATAGATATCTTTTAGACGCGAGATTCCAGATTCACCAATTATTCGAATTAGAGCCGCCCGCAAATCGTTTGTTGGATCATCAAGGATTACCCAACCCCATTTCTCATGACCATAGAATGTACGGTAAATCGTCCGATCTTCCAACATGTGTGAATACGGAGGATGACCAATATCGTGCAATAATGCAGCATAACAAACAAGACGAGAATCAAGTTCTGAAATCCACCCTGGGTGAAGTTCCTGTAAACGTCCCACAATAATTGATGCGAGATGATAAGCACCAAGTGAATGAGAAAATCTTGAATGAGTAGCGCCAGGGAAAACGAGGTCACATGTAGACAACTGTTTAATTCGATGAAGGCGCTGGAAAGTCGCTGTATCAATTAGAGACTTTACATCATCAGGGATTCGAATATCACCATACAATGGGTCCCTGATTACTCTAACTTCGGCCGCACGAGCCTCCACCTCCTCAG
>DASCRU010000113.1:0-9958 GCA_034400015.1 Candidatus Thalassarchaeaceae archaeon
GTCGATTATACTCATGGAAATGTTACAGGATTCAAGGATGTAGGGAATCCTGATCTTCAATGTGGGGATTCTTTTGCCCCTAATTATGAGATGCAGGACCTCCGAGTAGAATTGTCCTATGATTATGATATCTCTCCAGGAAATGAGACAGATGTTCATTCTGTGACTGTGACTTGGGTTTATCCTTCCATTCCCGACGAAGATGGAGATGGTGTACCCGATGAGACAAATGTTACTTGGTCATTATATCGAACTCAAAACCTCCCTCAGTCTGTGGAATTTATTGAACCAATATTAACTGGTTTGTGGGGGGAACCCCTTTCTTCAGGTACGTATACTGAGGTTCAAGCTACTGGAGAAGATGGTCTCGCTTTAGGGCAGACATATCACTACATTCTAGTCCCAGAAGATGCTGTTGGGAATTCTGATTTCCTTGTTCGGACAGATAATACTGCTACTATACATCTCACGGATCAATTTTGGAACAACAACCCCCATCTTATTCCTGAAGTCGTCAGCCCAGAGAGGAATCATGAGAATGATTGGATGAATAGTTTCATTCAGGATGTTTCAGACCAAAATTTCCAAACCTCCTCATTGATTGCCATTATTATTATTGCAATCAATCTCATTGCAGTTCCAATGGTCATTAACAAAAATAAGAAGATTCGACGCAGATTGAAATTCCTCCTAGACAAAGCAGGTAAGCGTTCGTTCATCAACGAAGATGATGATTTAGACGAATTCTTTGAATGATGGCGCGACAGGAGGGATTTGAACCCTCGAGGTGAGACACCACTGGATTAGCAATCCAGCGCAATGGCCAGGCTATGCGACTGCCGCAGTGTCTCGCCCACCTATGGGGGCGGCTTAAGCGAAGCGGTAGTTATTCTTCTTCTGAAATGTCCGAGGGCCCCTTTTCAGTGATGATTTGTTCTACCAAATGTGATGGCATTCGTGCACTGTAAATTAATTCATCAACAAATCCATTTTTCTCTTTATTACGTAATTCAATTACACGAGTTCCCTTTGAAGCTCTACCTGACGTTTCCTTAGTTTGTGATGCAGAGATGCGAATTACAGTGCCCTTTCTTGAAAGTAGGAACAATTGATCATCTAAGTCTGGAATTTGGTGAACTCTTGAAATTGAGTCGCCTTCATTGAGATTCATTGTTTTGACACCTGAACCCCCTCTATTCTTCGCTAAACGGTATCCATCTGTTCCCATTTTTTGTTTGCCATCTGAATCCAATAATGGCACCCCCTCCTTCATTATTGGTAGTGAATCTCCAGACCCGATTCTAGTTCGTTTCCCCATACCTTGTTCGGATAAGGTGAGTACATTTGTATTTTCATCATTGGTAATAATCATTCCAACTAAAGATGAATCTCCTTTCAACTTCAGTCCGCGAACACCACTAGAGACTCTTCCTTGAGGGCGAACTGAACTTAGCAAGAATCGAGTGGCTAATCCGTTACTTGATACCATTACCACATTATCTTCATCATCACCTGGTCTCACAGAGATTAATTCATCACCATCAGCCAAATTTATGGCTTTCTTTCCGTTTCGATTAATCTTGATATAATGAGACAGGAGACTCTTTTTGATAATCCCATTACGAGTTGCAAATGCTAAGTAATTATCTGCGGGTTCTTCAATCAATTCCTTGCTTAATGGGATAATTGAAACAACGTTTTCATCATCTTTCAACCCAACAACATTTCGAATATGTCCGCCTCTACTCGTTCGAGAACCTTGTGGAGTTTCCCATGCTCTTAGACCATATACTCGTCCTTCAATGTATGGAACCATCCGTTCATTGCCCTCTTTGTCTTTGACTTTCTTAGTTGCTGGCCTATTCGTGAAAATTAGTAATCTATCTTTACTAAAACAAGTCAACAAAGTGGTTGGAAAATCTTCATTCTTAGTTTGGACTCCCTTCATTCCCTTCCCACCTCTATTCTGCATTCTGAATGATTCAGCAGGCAAATGACGAATGTAATTGTCGTTGGTTAGAGTTATCACAATTGCCCTTTCTTCAATTAGATCTTCTCGATCCATCGATAGTGGCATTGGATTAATGTCTGATCTACGTTCATCACCATGCTTTTCGACCATTTCATTGAGTTCATGGATGAGGATATCGAGTCGACGAGCCTTTGATGAAATGATGTCTTTAAGATCAGCAATCTTAATTTTTAATTCATTATATTCCTTCTCAACCTTGTCGACATCAAGTCGACTAAGTTGATACAATCTGCGTTCAGCAATTGCCTTTGCCTGTAGTTCAGTGAAGTCAAATGGTGCAATTCCAGACATCGTTTCATTGCCTTGCAATACCGCTTCGAATTGTTCTCTACTGGAGCTTGCTTTGCCTACTGCAATTACATCATCAATCCGTCCCTGTGCCTTGACTAAGCCTTCGAGAATATGTGCTCTGGCTTCGGCCTTTTCAAGTTCAAAATGTGCCCTCTTTTCAATGACTAACTCTCTGTGCGCAACATATGTATGAATCATTACAGGTAGAGTAAGTAGAACCGGTCTCCCATCTAATATACCCATCATATTTGCAGAATATGATTCCTGTAATCTACTTGATTTGAACAACTGATTGAGAACTGCATGAGGATCTGCATTGTTTTTCACTTCAATTACTACACGTATCCCTTCTTTGGAAGATTCGTCACGAATATCTCTGATTCCAACTAATGTGCCTTTGGTAACTAATTCTGCGATGTGTACGAGCATATCTGCCTTTTTCACTTGATAAGGAATTTCGTGAATAACAATCTTCTTTCCGTTAGAATCATCGTAAACATCACACTTTGAACGTACATGGAATCGGCCTTTTCCACCAGTGTACATGTCGAGGATTCCATCGACGCCATGGATAGTTGCCCCAGTAGGGAAATCAGGGCCTTGCACATGATGCATATATTCGTCTATTGAGACGTTAGGCATGCCTTGATTCTCATCTCCCTCCTCAAGAATCCGACTTACATGTAATCGAATCGCACCTGCAACTTCTGTGAGGTTGTGTGGGGGAATTTTCGTTGCCATTCCAACTGCGATACCATCGCTTCCATTCAAAAGTAGATTTGGTAATCTTGCAGGAAGTACCGTTGGTTCCATCTCTGAGTCATCAAAATTTGGTTGGAAATCGACGGTCTTCTTTTCGATATCTTCAAGCATATGTTTTGATATTCTATCCAGGCGACTCTCCGTATATCGCATTGCAGCTGGTGGATCTCCATCGATTGAACCGAAATTCCCTTGCCCATCGATAAGGGGATATCTCAATGAAAATTCTTGAGCCATTCTGACCATTGTATCATAGATAGATTGGTCTCCATGAGGATGATATTTACCCATGACTTCACCGACTGAACGTGCGGATTTACTGAATTTCTTTTCAGAAGTATGCCCTCCTTCATGCATTCCATAAAGGACACGACGATGGACAGGTTTCAATCCATCTCTAGCATCCGGTAGTGCTCTTCCAATAATTACAGACATTGCATAATTAATGTACGATATTTTCATTTCGTCATTTAAGGGCCGATTCAATACGGTTCCAACTTCTATGGTGTCACCATTTTCTTCGCTGGTATTTTCGTCTTCAGATGTCAAGGTTCGTCACCTCCTTTGCGTGGGTTTCAATAAACTTCCTTCGGTCTGGAACATCTTCTCCCATCAAGATTTCAAACATCCGATCTGAATCTTCTGCATTTTTGACGGTAACTTTGAGCATGGTTCGAGTTTCTGGATTCATCGTAGTCTCCCACAGTTGTTCCGGATTCATTTCACCAAGACCTTTGTACCTCTGTACGCCGATTTTTGCATTAGGATTGTCACCTCTCAATTCATTGAGAATAACATCTCTTTCTTCATCTGTAAATGCATACTTGCTCACTCTTCCTTTGGAGAGTTGGAATAGGGGTGGTTGTGCGATGTATACATGCCCCTTTTCGATTGCTGGCCGCATAAATCTCCAAAGGAAAGTCAGCATGAGTGTGCGAATGTGTGCCCCGTCTACGTCAGCATCAGTCATGATGATGATTTTGTTATAACGTAATTTTTCAGTGTCGAAGCCGCCTTCTTCTTCACTATTGTTTCCTACTCCTGCACCCAGTGCACGAATCATCGTTTGAATTTCTTGGTTTTGAAAAACTCTTGCAGCGTTGTGTTTCTGCCGTTCAACATTGAGAATTTTCCCACGTAATGGTAGAATTGCCTGTATGCGGCGGTCTCTTCCTGTTTTGGCTGAACCACCTGCTGAATCACCTTCCACGAGATATACTTCACATTCACTAGGGTCTCTTGATTGGCAATCTGCAAGTTTACCTGGGAGGCCACCTCCTTCCAACACGCCTTTCCTGCGCGTCAAATCACGTGCTTTTCGAGCTGCTTCTCTCGCTTTAGACGCAAGAACGGCCTTCTCAACTATTTGTTTCGCAACCGATGGATTCTCCTCGAAAAATTCTCCTAATTTGTCGTAAACAATTGTTTGGACAATACCTGTAACTTCACTGCTGACAAGTTTATCCTTTGTTTGAGAAGAGAATGATGGATCAGGATGTTTGACGCTAACTACTGCGGCAAGGCCTTCACGAACGTCGTCACCCGACAGCCCATCTCCTTTGAGCAACTTCTTTTTCTTGGCGTATGAATTAACGGAACTAGTCAGTGCAGTACGTAAACCCGACATATGAGTTCCTCCATCTTTGTTTCTAATGATGTTCGTATAGCAGCGAATAGATTCGCTGAACGCATCTGACCATTGTAAAGCAAGTTCAACTTCTACAGTCCCTTTCTCAATTTCTTTTTCTCCTTTGATTGATATGACTTCTGAATGCAAAACTTCTCTTCGTTCATTGAGCTGCCCTACATATTCGGCGAGACCGCCTGCATACAAGTGTTCGACAACATGGGGCTCTGAGCTTCGTTCATCTGAAATTATTATTTTCAATCCTGCATTAAGGAAAGCGGTTTCACTTACTCTAGTATTTACTTCGTCTATATCAAACTCCAAAACCTCGGTAAAGATACTTAAATCAGGTTTGAAGGAAATCATTGTACCAGTGTCGTCACAAGTGCCAATTTCTTTGAGTGGTTCAACAGGTACCCCTGCTTCATAGCGTTGGAAATATATCGTGCCAGCGCGATGAATGGTCATCTCCATCCATTCAGAAACGGCATTCACTGCTGAAACGCCAACTCCGTGAAGGCCGCCTGAAACTTTGTATGAACTATTGTCGAACTTCCCGCCTGCATGTAGCTTGGTCATGATGACTTCTGCAGCAGATATTCCGAATTCCTCATGAATCCCTACAGGGATGCCTCTTCCATAATCTCTAACGGAGAGGGAATTATCTGAATGGAGCGTTATGTCGATGGAATCTGTATGTCCTGCAAGATGTTCGTCGACGGAATTGTCGACTACTTCCCAGATGCAGTGGTGTAGTGCTGATCCGTCGTGAGGGTCTCCTAGGTACATCCCTGGTCTTTTACGGACGGCCTCCAATCCCTCGAGTACTTGGATACTATCTGCACTATAATTTTCGTCCATTTTCTCACCAATGCACAAAGGGCCCCATAGGGGCCCTTTGAGAACTTCCTATACTACTGTTGAGGGCATATAAACAAGGCGCTTCAAATTGGGAAAAACAAGTCGAAAGAGCCCTATTTCATAGTCGTGGAAACACCTCGGGGTAGCATCATGATTAAACAGGCATTGCTAGTCAGGGAGCCCGATGGCTCTTCCCAAGGTGTGCGTGACTCTGTCCGGCAACACCTTGGAAGAGATGCTAGAAGATGCTGCTTTGGCAACAGCTGCCGGTGCAGATTTGATTGAGGTTCGTTTTGACCAACTGTGGATGAAGAAAATCGAAGTAATCGAAGAAGACACTGGTGATGAGCCAAAGAAAAACAAGCGGAAGAAATGGGAATTCCAACCTCTTCCTTTGGAACATGTGGACGTAGAATCATGTATAGGTGCACTGAAAACTGGAATTACAACCCCCTATATCTTCACGTGTAGGCCTAGGCGACAAGGTGGAAATTTCCCTGGGGAGGAATCAGGAAGGATAGCAATTTTGGAGAGTGCAATCCGTTCTGGTGCAACATACATTGATTTAGAGACAGACATCGAATCTAAGGATCGTTTGAAATTGGTTGATCTTGCAGGAGATTCAACGAAAGTAATCGCTTCTGAGCATCTAGGGGCGCCCCCTAGTGTGGATGAGATTCTTGCTCAAGTGGACAAGATGACTACAATGGGTTCGATTGTGAAGATTTGTTATCGTCTCACAACTAAAGGAGGTGCATTGAGAGTCCTAGAGGCTGCTAATGTTGTAGGTGCCAGAGAAAATGCTTGCGAAATCGCGTTAATGGGCCACGGAGAAGGTGGTGATTGGACTAGAATCCACGCTCCTGTGATTGGGTCCACACTGGTTTATGCTACAATGGATGAGTCTTTCGATGTGATTAGACAAGGCAGAATCAATTTTGAAGATCTCTATATCGCTTGGGATCTTCTTGAATACGAATGATTAGTCTTCGCTTCTATATGTGCTAGGGGCGCTAGTATTGTTCTCAATCATGGGCATTAGTTCGATAGTTTCCGCACCACTATCCCATGCACCTCTAGAATATTTTTGATGAAGAATGATTGGTGAGCCAATCAGAAGAAGTGGAAGCGAACAACAAATCATGTAAACCGAGGCTTTTGGCAGTAACATTCGTTCTTCAACCAAGATTACAATTTGTGCCACCATATTTTGCCCTCGAGCCGGGGCATCATTACTCCTAGAGTTGTTTTTCGCATCTAGGACAAGATACATTCCATCATCGAAATTCGAACCAAAGATTCCCCCTGATGAGGAACTTCCCCCGTCCTCAAAGGTGACTGAAAAATCGATGTTGCGAGTATTTTCGTATGCATGTATGTCTCTATATGGAATCCATCCGAAGAATGAGAAGAAAGTGGAATCTGTTCCGAGTTGATCTTCATCCATTTGCTCATCCCATTTATAGCGATCAAAATCTAACTGTTCCATTAGGTATACATCTGCACTCGGGTCACTACTTACTGTTTGATTTGGAGCGGATGCAAAAGTCACACAGAATGTATACCTGTACCCTTCAACCATATTCATTCTGATTGCAGTGTACGATTTATCGGACACATTAACTGAAGTAACGAATCCTTCATTTAATGCAGCAAGTTCTCCACCTTCTCCGAATAATCCTGCATTTGGGAACCACACCTCGGGCTGATCTGAGAATCCAGCGGATTGGATTAGTTCGGCATCTACTCCCCATTCGGGTGTTGTCTGGCCAGTTAATGTGCAGGTTGATGCTGCATCGACAGGTCCCGACAATTGAACCCCTGATGGAAGAATCAATGCAATTAGAATGAGGTAGAATGGGATAATCCGCCCTCTTTTCATGCATTCATCTCCGTCTGGATCCGACTGGCCTTACATATCCTGAATCGTTGCTCCTTCGGTCTTCCCTATCAAGATGTGATGGTTTTGAAGGGGGTGTGTGCTGATCCATACCTAGAATTCCACCTTCTGTTTGGACTTCGGTGACGTCGTATGTTGGTTGTTCATCAATGGCTTGTTCTTCTTCGTTTGGTTGACGCATAATTGCCCAACCTAGAATCAAGACAATCGCCACCAATGCAAGGATTAACCAGCTACTTCCATCGCTTGGGATTAAGTCACTTAGTTCGAAATCAGAAAGGGATCTTGGTCCACTATCATCATCATCGTCTACTTCTATTTGGAACGCTTTGATTGTACATGCTTCTGTATCGTCGCATACCATTGCGATGACGATGTATGTTCCTGATTCATTCCAGCGTAGGTTTGGAACTTCTGTAGAAATTATCCAATCATTTTGGAAGTCTCCATCTCCGTTTTCATCTATTGTTGGGGCAATGTCCCAATAAAGTGTAAGTGCATCATTGAGTGCTTGATTAGGGTCATTATCTGTAATTCCGTCTGAATCACTGTCGCTAGAAATATCGGTGTCCCTGTAAGCGGTAATCCCCATTTTCATGTCATCATCTTCGTATGATAATAGTAGAACTATAGATGTCCCTAAATCCACTTCTTCATCGAAAAGAGTGTCATCAAGAATAGTTGGAGGGGTACTGACATGTATCAATCGATGAGTTTGATTTGTATCTCCTGTCCCATATCCATCTCGAACGGTAAGAGTTACGAGATAATCTCCTGGTTGGGTGAATGTATGCCAGATAGTATCGCCCGTGGAGATGGGAGATGCATCTCCAAAGTTCCATGTATACGATGTAATTCCATTCCAGTCTACAGAATTTGAATCTGGATTAGACATTCCTGCGAATTTCGGGTCTCCATCTCTAGAGCCAATACTAGAGAAATAGAGCGGAATTCCTGCCTTAACGAAAATCCCTCCATCTGAGGCCAAAGGGTGCCAGAACTCAAATTCACTAATATTATCACTTGGAGATGTTACTAACTCTCCATCCAATGATGCCTCATAAGTAGTCATCATAGGGACTGGAAGTGGATTCGCAATGGAAACTAGATATGATTTCAGGTGTGATTCTAGACCTAACTCGTCGATAATAAGTAGAGAAACAGTATAGATGCCAGGCTCCATGAAAGTATGAACTATCGCGCTCTGATTCGCTACAGGATCTTCTCCTTCGATAGACCAAATAGTCGTCATTACTGAGTCATCTCCATCTGGGTCAAAGGAAGTGCTTTGGAATGTATATTGTGTTGAAACTGTGCCATCATCAGGTCTTGCGAATAAGGCGATTGGCCTTTGATTTAGAACCGTCACAGTAATACTAGTTGTACTAGTATTCCCATCATCATCAGTAACACTTAGGTTGACGATTTTTGTACCCGGTGTTCTCCATGCGACCATTGGAGATATTTCGACTGAATTACTTTCAGTGAATGGCGACAATTGATTTAGGACTCCACCATCAAGATTGACTGGTTCATCGAAAGACCAAGTCACATTTTCGATAATTCCATCGTCATCTACGAAAATATCGGGCATGTTTAGTGGAGTGAGAGTGTATGTTTCGAGCGCCTCACTGAAAACCAATCTAGGAGGCCTGTTGAGGATGGTAATATTAACTTCTAGATGAGAAACATGCACTCCATCAGAAACAGTGAGATTTAGTACATTCAACATTCCATCTGCAGTTCCAATTAACCAAGCATGATCCAGTTCAACCAATCCAATGCCACTAACTACGCGACCATCACCAAAGTCCCAAGTGAATAGAAGGTTAGAGTCAGGAACATTGTCTTCCGTGGACCTTGCATCGAAAAGTACTCTTTCATTAGTTCTCAAACTAAGTCCATTTGTAATATCGATTCCTTGAACAGTCAATCCGATAATCGGGTTAGAAGTATCGTTCACACTAATATTCCATTCAACTGGATCAGACATTGCCCCCCCACTATCTATGATTCTGGATTCTACAGTGTAGTTCGATGGGACAAACCATTCATGAATTGGATTCTTGAGTCCTGAAGAAGTCTCATCTCCGAAATCCCATGAATACGCTACAGGAGTTTCATTTTTGCTGTAGGTTTGATTATCTGTGCTGAAACCCCATTCATCATAACCAGATCCATAAAATTGGAGGCCGAGATAAGTTTGTGTTGCGTTGGCAGCAGCAGTACTAGCAGCAACCGGCTTCATGTTTACCAATGAAATCGGAGCAGATATGTACTCGTCAACTAGGGTTTGGCCGTAATTTCTCAGTTCTACATCGAATACCCAATTTCCATCTTCTGGGACAGTGAAGAAGATACTAGACTCTACTTCAATACCATTGCCAGCAGCCACTTCATAATTTATAGAATCATACAGGATATTGTCTTTGAATGCATGCACCGTGATATCAAGAATTTCAAAGAATGCAGTAGAGTTAACGAT
>DASCRU010000114.1:0-6245 GCA_034400015.1 Candidatus Thalassarchaeaceae archaeon
GCTTTGGGGGCCGCTCAATCGCGATAGACAATGCGATTGACGTGTGGGGTGATGATGGCCTCAAGAGGGATGTAAGGAGAGTCCGTGTTTGTCGACCTTGTTACCGAGAATGGAAGAAGGCCAAGAAGGATGAACCTGATCAATATTGATTAGAAATCCCAATTAGGTTCTGGAGTCCACCACATGCATGTATCTGTAGGTTTGGACCATTCTTCAGGCAACTCTCCTTTATTTTCTATTAGTAATTGAAAGTAATCTCGATGTCGAATCAAAACTCGCATTACATCCTCGCCTCGAACGGCTTCACCTCTTGATGGAACTAGGACCTGCGGATTCAATTTGATGACCTTCTCAATAGACGAGAGCATTTGGATGATGTTTCCTGTAGGAAGATCAGTACGCCCCGGAAATCCTGGTGCAGGTATCAAGTCGCCCGTGAAAATAATTGAAAGTTCTGGAATGAAGAACGAACTATGACAACTTGAATGCCCTGGAGTATGAATTGATTTTATGGAGCCTCCTCCCAAATCCATTTCCCATCCATCTTCAAGAGCGATAGTCTCAGTTTCTGGCATGTCTGAATCGTATCTTGATGCCCAAGTTGTGAGTTGATCATTTGATAGCAATGAGTTTGATGCTAAAGGATGAATGAGTACAGGGATTTCGAATGCGTCAGATAGGAATTTTGCACCTCCCGCGGTATCATAATGTCGATGAGTCAGTAGAATAACTTCCAAATCAGGTAATAGCTCAATTTTTGCTCTAATCCGTTCTTCAACATTTACTTGGTGCCAAGCAGTACCTGAATCAATCAAAACACTATGTTTTGTGCCGGCTACAATAGATATGCTACAGTCATGATGAATCCCCGGGAGGCGGATGACTTCCACATGTCTTGATTCACCCTCTGTGAATCAAGGTATTGCCTCGTTTTAGTACCTAGAAATGATTCTTCAATTAGTAATCTTTAAATACTGTGGAGTCGAACTATACAACCCCGAGTTGGGAAGAGAGTGATAGTATGGAACCGAAGAAAAAAACTGAAACTACTCGAACTGGCCGAACAAGAAGAGGCGGAGATTTCGTTTCATCCCCTAGGCCTAGTAAGAAGCAACGTCGAACAGATGGTCAATCAGAACCTTGTACATTTTGTGGTGCAAATGAATGGGACACAGACATTTCACGAGGAGAAATTGTTTGCTCGAGCTGTGGATTTGTCGCTGAGCAAAATATGATCGATCCTGGCGCAGAATGGGTAAATCATTCGGATAGTGCAGATCGTTCACGAGTTGGTGCGCCAACCACTGTGAGTCTTTCTGACAAAGGCCTCTCAACGGTAATAGACAAACGTGATCTGGTAGGTAGTAGTGCTAGATTGAATGGTATGTCCACTAGACAGGTTAGAGATTGGAGGAGAAGGGCAACTATAGATCAACGTTCTAAAACACGAGATAGTAGGTCAAGGAATCTATCTAAGGCGATGCAATTCATTAGAGATAGAGGGGACCTACCTCCTCAATTGAGAGATCAAGCGAGTGCTCTTTACCGAAGGGCAGTGGAGAAGGGGTTAGTTACTGGACGGTCAATTAGAGGGGTTACAGCTGCCTGCGTTTATATCGCTGCACGTGAAGCTAGAATCCCTAGAAGAATAGAAGATATTGCATCAAATTTTGACATGGTAAAAGAAGTCGAAGTAAAGGAGTTGAAGAGAACCATCCGATTGGTTGCTCGAGAATTGGGGACTCACCACATTTCAGGTCCAACCGAATATCTCGATAAATTTCATTCTGACCTTCAACTCCCTCCCAAGGTATTGGGGAGAGCCAATGAGATTTGGGATCAGACGAAGGAAGATTTAGCTTGGCAAGGAAAGAAACCGTCAGGAATTGCAGGTGTTATTCTTTATCGTGCAGCAGCTGACTGTGGTTCTAATCGGACTCAGAGTGAAGTATGCAAGGTTTGTGGAGTTAGTGAAGTAACACTTAGAGGATTGCTGAAACTAATTAATCAGCGAGTTCCAAAGTTAGAAAATTCCTAATTCAAATTGCGCATCCTCTGAGGCATGAATTTTGGGGTCCCATCGAGGAGACCAAACTAGATTCACATGGACTGATTCAATTTCCTTAGTTTCTAGCCCAGCACGATGAACTGCTGCCATGATTTCTGGAGCCGCAGGACATCCTGGCGAAGTTAATGTCATATCTATCTCTGCATGATTTCCATTTTCTGTTTCTTCTACTCTAATCGCATATATTAGCCCAAGATCTACAACACTAATCTTCATTTCTGGATCCTGAACTGTTCTGATTGCCTCCATGACTTCTTCTTCTTTGTTCATCTTTTTCACCTTTCATCGGACATTTTTTGAGCGGTTTGACGAATCATTTCAAACATGTTCATGAAGCCGTTCGCTCTTGAAGGAGTTAGTGATGCTTTCATATCCATTTCTTCCACAAAGTCAGGTTTGATTTTTGCTACCGTAGAAGGTGGTAATCCGTCAACACCTATCGCTAGAATTGCTATCAGTCCTTGTACGAGATTTGCATCTGCAGCCCCGTGTAATTGAAATCCTCCTTTTTCATCAATAGTGCATTCAACATGAGCTTCTGATTGACAACCTCTTACCCTATTTTCATCAGTCCAATCTTTGGTTTCAAGTTCATGTGGCAATTTATTTGCATATTCAAAAAGTAGTTCAAGTCGTTCCATTCTATCAAAACATTCCTTGAATTCGTCGATGATTTCCTGAAGTGGATGAGGCCAATCAGACATATTACCCCTCTTTTTTTTTGATTTCATCCGAACCGTTGTACTATTGAAGTAAGATGTTCGATGAAAGCCTCTGATTCTTCTTCAGTGTTGTAAAGCCAGAAGGAGACACGAGCTGTACTGGAAACTCCCAATGCCTCCATTAATGGTTGAGCACAATGATGTCCAGTTCTCACAGCAAAACCACCTGAATCGAGTAGATGGGCTAGATCTTCAGCATGTATCGATTCATGTAGGAATGAAACCACTCCTGAGCAGGTGTTCAAATCATGTCTTCCATAGATTTTAATTCCTGGAATAGACGACATTTTCTCAGCAGTTTTTCTTGCAAGATTTGAAACATGTTCGTGTATGACTTGCATATCTAGTTGAGATAACCATTTGACTGCTGCATGCCATCCAAATGCTTCAGCTATTCTCGGAGTTCCTGCTTCAAATTTTTGCGGCCCCTTCTGAAAGGTAGAACCCTCAAGTGTCACGGTTTCAATCATATCGCCACCTGAAATAAATGGGTCCATAGTTTCCATAATTTCTGGTTTTACGAAGAGTCCACCTATGCCAGTAGGCCCACCCATTTTATGCGAACTTAATGCCATAAAATCACACCCTAATTCAATGAAGTTGATTCTTTCATGCGGTGCAGCCTGTGCTGCATCAATCATTACGAATGCTCCTTTGCCGTGATTGCCAGATGTTTTCGAAAGTTCGATTATTTGTTCGACATTATTTCTTACTCCTAGAACATTTGATGTATGTACTACACAAACTAAACTAGCATCCTTCACTCCAATTTCAAATGCATCCATGTCTAGTGTTAAGGTATCACGTTCCAAAGGGATGTAGCGAATTTCGATTCCCCGCTCTTTAGAAAGGATCTGCCATGGTACAATATCTGCATGATGCTCCATTTCCGTGGTTAAAATGACATCTCCTTTAGAGAGATTAGCACGAGCCCATCCATATGCAACGAGATTAATGGCCTCGGTGGTCCCACTTGTGAAGATAAGATGATCTCGAGGTGCACCGAAATATGATGCAATCTCAGTTCTTGCCGATTCGTATCCCTCAGTTGCTTCCCCTGCTAATGTGTGTACTGCACGATGAACATTTGAATTTGAATTCTCGTAGTATGAATTCATGGCTTCGATTACTTGTTTAGGCTTTTGAGTAGTTGCAGCGTTGTCTAGGTAGACCAATGGCCGTCCACCTTCCATCATTCTACTAAGGATGGGGAAGTCTGCTCTAATGGCGTCAAGGTCTAGCCCCATGGGACGTCGAGTGACTAGATTGTTTTCAACCCGTGCATTCCTCAAATGTCGCCAAGGTGTTTCTGAATTCGTTGGATTAGGTATCCATGTAGTTCTTCTGAACCCATATCTGTGAGCGGGGAATTCAAGAATGCCGCTATTAGGGCAGATCTTGCTTGCTCTTCATCGAATCCTCTTGTTGAGAGATAGAACAATTGTTCTTCGTCAATCGGGCCATTTGCAGTTCCATGACCACATCCGACTACTTCACTTTCGAGTACCTCTAATTCAGGGATTGAATTAGCCGTCGCCCTTTCTGAAAGAAGTAAATTATGGAATAATTGTCCTGCATCTGCACCTTTCGCCCCAGAATCAATCCTTAGCATTCCAGTTCCGGTGGTATTGCTTTTTCCTCCACATGCGGAGTGCCATTCTAACCGACTTCTAGTTTCCTTTCCACTATGAGTAATTTCGATATGTGAGTCCAATTGATTCTCTTTTGATGAAAGGATAGATCCATTCACCTTGAGTGATGAACCTGATTCTGAAAGCCAGTGTCGAATATCTATTTTTGCTTGAGATGACGAGGCGTTGACTGTTCCTGCTTTGACTTGTGCATCTCTTTCCAGAGAAAGTGCATCACATCGGATTAATCTCTGTCCAGTAATTTGAGTTACAACATCGTTCACGATTGAATTTTGGCCGTATCTTCCTTCTCGAAGTATTCCAGTCCATTTTGCATCACCTTCGATTAATGTTACAATCTCGCATTCAACTTGAGAACCAATATCGATTAACAATCGAATTGCACATGTTTCTCCAGATGTTTGAATTTTAATCAATAGAGGGCTTTCGATAATTGTATTATTTTCTATTTTTAAGATTGAAATTGAAGGAGCCAGAGAGGCAATGAATGTTGGAGCAGCAGTCCCATTATCGAAATCAAGGCTTTGACCAAGTCTGTCGAGGTCAGAATCTGTGGCTTGTCCAATAGTAATTCCTTTAGGGACTGGAAACCCATTTACAAGAGAGATTTCAATGTTAGGCGAAGTAGATGGGGGGAAATCACCGACCTCCCCGGTTGGGTGCGCTTTTTTCCATGGCGTATACCTCCAAATGTGGGCAGCTCTGTCGGTCTCAGAATTCTCAAGATAGGTCTTCCTCATGATGAATTCTCACCCAATACTTCCTTCCATTTCAAGTGCCATTAACTGGTTGAGTTCAACAGCATATTCCATTGGTAATTCTCTGGTAAATGGTTCAAAGAACCCGTTTACAATTAGAGCAAGAGCTTCTTCTTCTGAATGCCCTCTACTCATCAAGTAGAACAATTGGTTGTCACTGACTTTGCTCACAGAAGCTTCATGCTCACATCTAGCACCTGAATTCCCTACTTCCATTGTCGGATATGTATCTGAGCGACTTTCCTCGTCTAGTAGTAATGCATCACAGACAACATTCACTTTGCAATTTTTTGCTTTTGGTGAAACTTTTACTAAGCCTCTGTAGGATCCTCTCCCCCCACCTTTGCTGATACTTTTTGATAGAATCTTACTTGTGGTATTGCTAGCAAGGTGGTGTATTTTTGCACCAGCATCTTGATGCTGTCCCGCTCCAGAATATGCTACCGAGATTACTTCTGCATGGGATCCCTCTCCCTTGAGAATGACTGCAGGATACTTCATAGTGAGTTTAGAACCTATATTTCCGTCAATCCATTCAATGGTGGCATTTTCATGAGCGATTCCACGTTTTGTGACTAGATTGTAAACATTAGCAGACCAGTTTTGGATAGTTGAATAACGAATGTGTGCCCCAGGGAGGGCAATCAATTCAACAACTGCAGAATGTAGTGAATCGGTAGAGTAAGTTGGTGCAGTACAACCTTCAACATAGTGAATACTGCTACCTTCATCAGCGATAATTAACGTTCGTTCAAATTGCCCCATGTTCTTTGCGTTGATTCTGAAATATGCTTGAACAGGCATCTCAACATGGACCCCACTAGGTACATAGATGAATGAACCACCTGACCAAACAGCTGTGTTAAGTGCCGAGAATTTATTGTCTGAAAACGGGACAACTGAACCGAAGTATTCCTTTACAATGCCTTCGTATTCTCTTAGTCCACTATCCATGTCTAGGAAGATTACCCCTTGGGCTTCTAGATCTTCACGAATACTGTGGTATACTGTTTCTGACTCGTATTGAGCCGTTACTCCTGACAAC
>DASCRU010000115.1:0-2577 GCA_034400015.1 Candidatus Thalassarchaeaceae archaeon
TTCCACCATACGTGATTAATTCATGAGGAAACTGTGCAACTGTAGGATCAAGGTTATTCTGAATCATGAGCATTATTGCTGCTGCATGTTTTGATTGTGAAGGATATTCATTGATATCGTGTGCCTTCATCTGTATTTCGGTAGGTCTGAATCGATGCATGTAAATCCTACCCAATGTCCTCAATTCCATAAGAAATTCAGGGCCTAGTTCTTCATGCCAATCAACCGGAAAATATCTCAATGCATTCCTCAATGCCAGTCGTTCACCATTTTCATCCAAAATGACCTTTCTTGAAGGGGCATGGTCAACACTGGCATCGATTTTCATCGGAGGAGGGAGTTCGGACGGAATCCCTTCTGATAGAGAGGACAGGTCCACACCCATGGTCCTCGGTTGATGGACTCTGATATGGAGGTTCTCAACGAGACAATGATTCGTGAACTATATGCATGACTTCTTTGGCAATAATTCTACATTCTTCTCTCATAGTAACAACAGAGTTCAGCATCTCTTCCGCAACTTCATTTTCTATTCCAAGTAAATTGATTTCGGAATTAAACAATCCACCCTTGCATGCAGCACTCGCTAATAATGAAGAAACGCCCACATCTGTAATAGCATTTGAATTCCCATTTGATGCTAATTCGGGGAGAGTTCGCAATAATTCCAATGCAATTTTGGCAATCTCCAATGGTGGCATGGATGCCTTGATTGATGCATTCATGATCGCATCTTTTCGAATGGAACGTTCATCCTCAGTATCTTTTGAAAGCCTGTAAGCCTGCATTACAGCATCATAACCGGCAGCATCAGCATCAGCCAAATCATGACCCATTTCCATAGATTTTCGTCCTATTTCAAGTGATTTTTCAGCAGAAGCCCATCCCGACTTATACCGTTCCCGTCCAATAGTGAGATTTGCAACCATGCATGCCAATGAACCGGCTTGAGAAAGTGCTACTGCAGAAGCGGACCCCCCTCCTGGCGTAGGGCTATCTGAGGCCAATGCAGATGCAAATTCATTCAAACTCATATCTCCAAAATTAGTCATAATTCATCACCTGCTGCCCATTCAATGATTCTTTGCTTTGGATTAAACGGTTCCAATGCATCCAGTTGAAGTCCAGAAATTGCAGATTCTACCAATTCATGATCATCTGCATCATCACCTACATGATAAAAACGGCCAGCATCTAGCATTGCATTTAATGGCAATAAACCAACCAATTCACCAGCCGTTGTCTTCAATCCCATTTCATCTGCTTCTTGACGAATAGCTTCTGTAACAGCATGTAATCCAGTTGTTTCATAATCAAGTAAATTCATGGAAACTTGAGCTGTATCTTCATTGTACATCCATCCCGCTGCTTGCAATGATGCAAATTTACCTGCAAGTCTGAGTGCATTACCATGCTCGTCCATTATTTTGTCTCCATTTTCGTCCTTTACTAACACTCCACTGGTTCGAATTTTGCCAGCAATACGATTAGCCGAACCTTTGTCGTTAGTATTTAGATTGACATTGTATGCAACTAGAATATTACGTGCACCTGTCGCTGTGACTCCCCACTGAGGATTGAAAATTGCAGGACCGTAGTCAGGTACCCAATTAGCATCACTTATTTTCTCGGTAAAACCCTCATATTCACCACGTCGAATATCTGGTAATTTCACACGATCCGGTTTTCGGGCTGCTTCAGCATACATGTAAATTGGTAAATCGAAACTCGAACTAACTGACTCTGCATATCGAATAGATAACTCGACACAATCATCCATAGTGATGTTAGAAATCGGAATAAATGGAACCACATCAACTGCTCCCATTCGGGCATGTTCTCCAGTATGTTTGCTCATATCAATCAATTTTAGAGCAACACGAGTCCCTGCAATTGCCGCATTTAAGACTGAATTTGGAGAACCGACTATTGTTACAACTGTGCGATTAAAATCAGCACCCATGTCAACATCGAGTAAAGTAACACCTTCTATGGACACCATGGCATCGGTAATTGTATTGATGATTGATTCATCCTTTCCTTCTGAAAAATTGGGCACACACTCTACCAGTGGTTCTACCATGTACTGCGAATCTACAATCGGCTCATGAATGAGACCGTCAACCGTAATGAATCTGGTCAGAATCTAGTGATTTGTTTCGATTCTTCTTCACAATGTCTACAGCATGAGACATATCATCAGTACTTACCTTCTTTCTACCATCCTTGATTGCACGAATCCCTGCTTCAAGACTTAATGCCTTAATTTCAGCCCCACTGAATCCATCAGTGGCCTCTATTAGTGATTTTATCTTCACACCTCCTTCTAATGGCATAGCACCTAAATGAAGATTGAGAATGGCCTTTCTACCCTCCTCATCAGGTAATGGAATCTCAATAATGCGATCGAAACGTCCGGGACGTAATAATGCCTCATCAAGTAATTCTGGCCTGTTTGTTGCAGCAATTATCTTTACATCCTTTACTTCAGAAAATCCATCCATTTCTGCAAGTAATTGCATCAATGTACGTTGAACTTCCCTATCGCCAGATGTTGATGCATCCATTCTTTTAGAA